>VYEH01000126.1:4230-7865 GCA_009843005.1 Pseudomonadota bacterium
CGTGTACCTGACCGCACCTGCCGCGTGGCGGAGATCCTACTCCTGGATTCCGGGAACGGAAGTCAAGCCATTCGACTGCACGCTCAGGGAGACTGGTCGAAGCGTCTACGAGAACTAGCAGCCGGGGAGCAACCGCGCGGCGCCCCCATTCGGGCGCGGATTCCGAAATTCAGCGCGGATAATCCACCCGGCAGGGAGTCGGATCCCACCCGCTGTCGTCGTCGGCCTGCCTGAAGTGGTTCGTGACCGCGTAGGGACGCGTCAGGTAGCGGGGATCGGTAATGATGCTGGTGATCACCATCCAGCGATCGCCATTGGGTTCGGTGAAGACGTCGAAGTGCTCTTCCATCACCGTATCGCCGCTGTGGGGCACCCCATTCTTGCGGAGGTACCCGGGGAGCATGTTCGTTGTCGTGACCTCGAGATAACGGGCGTCCTCGACCCCCGACTGGCTCACCCAGGCAGCGACCGAGTGGCCTTGCCGGGACGGCGGCCCGGCTTCGGTCTCGTCGAAGTGCAGCAGCCGGGTCTGGGCGCCGGAGTCGATGTCGATTCGAAGCGTCTCGTCGTCGGCCCACTGAACGTGCAACCGCCCCGGCAGGCGCATGACGGCGGCGGCGCCGTAGGAACGGCATTCGTTGCCCGCATCGTCGCCCGGTTCCCAGGCATCGGCGAGCTGTCGTGCCTCGCCGGTCAGCGGCAGCAGGCTGTAGTTGCCTTTCGGCGGCATGAGCATGCGAAGATGCCAGTACTCGCTCACCACGGAAACCCAGTAACCGGTCAGGTCCTGGGCCGCGGCTTCGCGGCTGCTGCGGGGATCGGGGGGCGGCGGACGGTCGAAGAACTGCGCTGCCGCCTCGCCCGCCGCGCCCAGCCCAACGATCGCGACGAGCAGGCCGCGGGCGACGTGCATGATTCGCTTGCGGCTCCCGATCGCAGCAATCCGGGACCGCTCAACGGTGTCCACGGGATACGGACACGTTGTATCCGGGCCGCGTTGCGAATGAACAGACACGAACCCGCTAGCGGACCCGGCCGCGCCAGGCCCAACCGTCGCTGGGACGAGTGACCTCGCGCAACAGCAACCGGTTGTATCCGGAATCCCGCGGCGGAAGGCCGCTGGCCACGATCTGCTGCCCCGGCAGCAACGTCGTTCGGGTCAGTTGCGCCTCGGACAGTTGGTTGATGGAGGCCCACTCCAGCACCCAGGTCTCCACGCTCCCGTCCGCTTCGGTGACATCGACTCGCAGAAAGGAATGGGGGTTGCGCCACACGAGTTCCTTGACCACCCCCTCGATCTCGATGGGTTCGGCCTCTTCGTCGTAGGTGGCCTGGAACGAATGATGCGCCCGGCCGGCGCCCGAAACCGCCAGCGCGGCGGCACCGGCGAGCAGTATCCACACATGCCTTCGCGTCATCGGATTTCTCCTCGGTTATCTCGCCAAGCTGTCGTAGGCAGCCCCGACGAACATGTCGGTGGTCCAGTCCCCGCTGTCGCTGCCGTAGCGGGCATCGTATCCCCACGTAGGTCCGGCGGCGATGACCTCCTCTCGCGACATCCCACGGTCGATCATGTCCTGTATCCGGTCCCGGATCACGCCCACCAGGTCGCGGTAATAGGCGACTTCCGCGTAGTCGGCGATGCGCCCGCGCCCGGGCACCACGAGCGTACCGCCGGCGGAATTTTCCGCTGGCGCCACGATGCTGATCAGGTAGTTCAGCGCATCCACCAGCGCCTGAATGCTGCCGCCCGTATCCGGGTCGACTCGAGGAAAACGGGTCAGGTCGAGCAGATCGCCTGCGCTGACCACGTCGGACTTGCGAAACAGCACCACGCTGTTGGAATCGCTGGTGCCCGGCCGATGGGCGATGACCACGGGTTCGTCATTGAAGTGCAGGCGCTTCCAGGGCGTCGAATAGGTATTGTCAGGCCATCCGCCCTCCGGCAGAGGCTCGCCTCCGTCGGGAGGCACGATCATTCGGGTAAATACGTTGAGGTAAGCAATGACCGACGCCTTGTCTCTCCCCAGCGCCCCCTGCGGACCCGATGAGTAGTTCGCGTCACGCCACGGGACCTGCTCCCCAGCCGCGGCGATGACGTCATTGCCGCCGGTGTGCTCGCGGGTGTGGGTGGTATTGACGATGTACCGGATCGGGCCGTCGGAGATGGACCTGATCGCCTCGAGCACCGCCTCGCTCATAGACTCGAGCCCCGTGTCCACCACCAGCACACCGTCTTCCCCGGCCTGCACGGTGATGTTGGCGCCCGCCCCGAACAAGGCATGGACGTTGCCTTGAACCGGGAGCACCTGGATCTCGCCAGGCGCGGGGGCGCCCTGCGGTTCGATCCCCCACAGCGGTTGCGGAGCAATGTCTTCCCCCGGCGGGCGTTCGAACACTGCGGCAGGGTCAGCACCGTCCGGCGCCACCTCCATGCCCGCCAACTCGTCGACGTACCCAGGCAGCGTCGTATGCGCGCCGCCGAGCTTCGCCTCGTAAGGCGTCCCGAACTCATCGGCCCTGTCCGGGTCCAGCCCCGGCAGCGGGCTCCGTCCAGGCAGGAAATGCGACACCGAACCGCGGGGCACGACGGTCTCCGTCGCCTCCTCGCACGGATAGGGGCTCATCGGGCGTTCGGGCATGTTGACCCACATGTTGGTGCTGCGCACGTAGGGCTCGCTGAAATAGATGGGGTCGTACAGGATCGTTGTGGCCTGAAGATAGTTCCCGATCCGCCTCCAGCGCGTGCGCACGGTAGCCCGGTCGCTGCGCATCAATCCCGTACGCCGCATATAGGCCTCCTTGAGGTGGGTGGTGGTCGTGACCAGGACATCGCCCTCCCACTCACCGGTAGTGAATCCGCTCCAGGTGTGCGGGGCGTTGGCCGGCGGATGGGGACGGCCATCCAGCCAGATGACGGTTTCCTGTTGCTCCATCTGGATGTGGCCGCGGTAGGCAATGATCCGTTGGGTGGCCCGGTCGATGATCGGCAGGAAGCGGATCTGGGAGAGCGGACCCTCGATCGAGTAATTCCAGGCATGGGGCCGGCACACCCACTCGGCGGTGTCGAATTCCTCCGCGGACCAGCTATGGGCCCGCCGGCGCCCGTCTATGCTCCAGGGGATGCCCGCCGCGTCGCCCGTGTCGCCGCTGCCGTCCTGGTTGCGGGGCAGGGGCACCCACATGCCGGTGAGGTCCATCTGCGCGGCGGCCGGCGCAATTCCCAGCGCGAGCATCAGCGACAGCGTGCACGCGACCGCGTATCCCGTAGCTGCCGGAGCAGGGCCGGCGCCGCTCATCATGCGTCCCCTGTATGCCATGCCTGCCGTCCTTCGCGGATAGCTTGAAGGTTCCCGCCGTTTCACAAGCAGATATTACCCGTTCACACACCGAATGCCATGAAGCCACTGTAGATTTTGAATGATTTTGCGTCGCGCAGCATTGCGGATTGCATCAATCGCCATGAATAGATCGCAGTCCGAGATTTTCCGGCAAAACGTCCGGGTGCGTGCCGGGCGCCTGGCGCGAAACGGTCTCACGCCAGGCGGGCCACTATAGTAGACTCTGCCGACTTGCTGGCGGGCTTGGCCGCAGGGAAGAACATGAGGATTCCGACGAACGGATTCGTGCTGGCC
>VYEH01000126.1:7875-9546 GCA_009843005.1 Pseudomonadota bacterium
GCAGCGCACAGGTACCGGAGGACGGACTGACATCCCGTGAACTCGGCATACGCCTTGAAATCCCAATCTCCCGTAACGAACTGCTCGAGCGCGGAGAAGCCGTTTACGAATACTGGTGCAACACCTGCCACGGCCCAGAAATGCTCAAGCCGGGCACCGCGGCGCTGGCAATCAAGTACCGCGGAGAACTTCCCGCCGCACTGACCGAACGCACCGACATGGTGCCGGAGTTCGTGGAACTGATGGTCCGGGAGGGCATCTCGATGATGCCGTTCTTCCGGCCGACGGAGATCAGTGACGCGGACCTCGAAGCAGTGACCGCCTACCTCACACAAAATTTCGGAGACTGAACATGGCCATACCGCCAGGCGTGAACGAAAGGGACTTCACAGCGGCTCTCGGCGAGTTCGAAAGTGCCGTCGGCAGCGACTGGGTTTTTACGAAGGACGAGGATACGCGGCTGTACCGCGATGCCTACTCGCCTGTACAGAACGAACCCGAAGAGATCCTGGTTTCCGCTGCGGTCGCCCCGGACAACGTGGAAGAAGTGCAGGCGGTCGTACGTACGGCCAACCGATATCGCATTCCGATCTATCCCATCTCCACCGGCCGCAATCTCGGCTACGGAGGCTCCGCGCCGAATCTGTCCGGAAGTGTGGTTCTGGATCTCAAGCGCATGAATCGCGTCATCGAGGTCGACGACAAGCGCCACTACGCGATCGTCGAACCGGGCGTGTCCTACTTCGATCTGTATCGCTACATCCAGGATCGCAATCTGAGGGTCCTGATCGACTGCCCGGACCCGGGATGGGGCAGCGTGGTCGGCAATGCGCTCGACCATGGAGTCGGCTATACGTGGGGCGCCTATCGCGACCATTTCATTTCACACTGCGGCATGGAAGTGGTCCTGCCGAACGGCGAGTTGATGCGCACCGGCATGGGCGCGCTGCCCGGCGCCGACACCTGGGGCGAGTACCGTTACGGATTCGGTCCGCACGTCGACGGCCTTTTCTCTCAGGGCAACTTCGGCGTGGTCACGAAGATGGGATTTCACCTGTTCCCGGAGCCGGAAGCCTATCTGAAGGGTACCGTGTCGGTCCCTGCACGACGCGACATGATCGACCTGGTCGCCATCGTCAATCAGCTCGAACACGCCGGCCGGATCGGGATGCCTCGCTACAACACGCCGCTGACGGCGCATTTCTCCGACCCCGAGGTCGCCGGGATTCTGAACCAACCGTTCGCCCGTTCCGCGCAGGAACTCGAACGCTGGGCGCAGGGCAACGACATTGCCTACTATCGCTGCGAACTCCAGTTTTACGGGCCCAGGGAGACCGTTCAGGCCAACTGGAGCTACGCCCAGCGGCTGCTCAGCGACATCCCGGGCGCCAGGTTCAGCACAGATCACGAACTCGAGTGGCCGATCACGGCCGACGAAGCCGAGGGACTGCACAAGGTCGCCCTGGGCATTCCGAATCTGGAGATCTTCCGCCTGGGAACTCGACCGGACGCAGATACGCTGGGCTGGGACGGTGAGATGTGGTTCGCACCGGTCATCCCGAAGTCCGGCGAATCCGTCCTCGAAGCGCAGGAAGTTTTCACCGATGCGTTCAAGGAAATGGGAATGCGTCCGTTCACGAGCCCGGCCACCACGCCGCAGACCTGGATGTA
>VYEH01000126.1:9641-15088 GCA_009843005.1 Pseudomonadota bacterium
CCAACGGCAGCGCGAGGCGTTCACGCACCTGGCGAACCTGGGGGCAACCCGGGGTTGGGGCGAATACCGTACGCCGCCGATCTTTCAGGACCTGGTCATGAGCCACTACTCGTTCAACGATCACCAGTTGCGGCGCTTCAGCGAGACCCTGAAGGATGCGGTCGATCCCAACGGCATCATTTCCGCCGGCCGCGGCGGTATCTGGCCGAGGCACCTGCGGGAAAGAAACGCGTAACCGATACGGAATCTCCGGCACGCAGACCTTTGTAGAATACGAACCCCCCATCCATCCACTGAAACCCAACTGACAGGAGAGTTCAGATGCGATCCTTGATCCTACTTGCCATTTTCATGGTCGCGCCCGTGTCGTTCGCCCAGTTCGGCGATCCGCCCAACGAGTTGCAACAGGCCGTCAATGAGGCAATGCAGAGCGAGCTTCGAACGGCAGAAGAGCGTGCGCGCGACCGGAACCGCCAACCCGCGCAGGTGCTCGATTTCTTCGGGCTCGAGTCCGACATGACGGTGATCGAGCTACTCCCGTTCAGCGGCTGGTACACGAAAATTCTCGCGCCGGTCCTGAAGGATTCGGGAAAGCTCTACGTGACGCATCCTGCGCCGACGTTCTACAGCAATCCCTTCGTCGGCGTGACAGATCTTCCAGGCATGGAAGATGTCGAGGAAATCGGTTGGGGCGCGATGGCGTCCCCGGACGGCTCGCCGTGGATCGCCTCAGGCCCCTGGGACGTCGAGCCCGTGGACATGGTGCTGACCTTCCGCAACTATCACAATTTCGACTACGACGCGCGCATGGCCATCAACAAGTCATCGTTCGATGCGTTGAAACCGGGCGGGCTCTACGGCATCGTCGACCACACTCGCCGGCATATGGAACCCGACAACACCGAGAATGGGCGGCGCGTGGACCCCGTGCTCGCCATCAAGGAAGTCCAGGAATCCGGATTCGTACTGGTCGATTACAGCGCGCTGTTGCGGCGGCCCGATGACGAACTGAGGTACGAGGTAGGGCGGGCGACCGTGACGGGCAATACAGACCGGTTCGCGCTGCTGTTCATGAAGCCGGAATAAGCTCGCTTGCGCCTGGTCCGGGAAAGCACGATCAGATGAGCGATCGAGGCAAGCGGTCAAATCCGCTTGCCTATTCCCGGCCCGCCTCGGCAATCATGACCAGCGACGGCAGCAGGAACAGGATAAACAGGCCCGAGAAAATCAGCCCGCCCAGCATACTGACCACGAACGGCACCAGGAACATCAGTACGTCGCTCCGCTCGTAGAGCAGCGGCGCCAGTGCCAGAACCGTCGTAAGGCTCGTCAGAAAGACGGCGCGAAAACGATGCCGGGTCGCGGCGGATGCCGCGGCAATGGCGGGGAGCATCTCGTTTTCGCGACGCAGCGTGTTGTAGCGATCCATCAAGACGAGTGCATCGTTCACGATCACGCCTGCAACACCGATCAGGCCGAACAGGGACATGAACCCATAATCCCACCCCAGGATCCAGTGGCCGAAGACCGATCCGGCGAACGCGATCGGAACCCCCACGACCGCGATCAGGGGCTTCCAGTAACTTCGGAGAAAGGCCGCGATGAGCACGTACATCGCGATCAGCACCAGGGGGATGAGGACTCGTAACGTTTCCAGCATGGAACGCTCTTCCCTGGCGCTGCCGTCCGGCTCGACGACCAGCCCGGGGTACATTGCAAGCAGTTCGGGTATCAGGTTCTGATTGACCTGCCGCCTGGCCTGCAGTGGTGTGATAAGGGCAGGGTCGGCCTCGCCGGTCACCCTGGCTGCCTGCTGGCCGTCGATACTGGTCAGCGTCGACAACTCACGCCGCTCGACCAGGTTCGCCACGGTGGACAGCGGAATCTCGCCAATGCCTCCGGGCCGAAAAATACGTTCGCTGGCGAGTTCGCGAAGGCTCCGGCGCTGTTCCTCGGGGTACCTCACCACCACCTTGATTTCATCGGCGCCGCGTTGCAGCCGCTGTACCACCGCTCCGTGGAAATTCGAGCGCAGCTGCGCTCCGATCGAACCGGGTGTCAGGCCGGCCGCGTGCCCCTCCGGAGTGAGCTCGATTTCCAGGTGCCGCTTGCCGAGCGCCTGGCTGTTCGCAATGGCAAAGACGCCGGGTATGGTTCCCAGACCGGAAACCAGGTCGTTGGCAGCTTGCTGAAGTATCTCCGGATCGTCGTGCTTCACCGCATAGGCAACGCCGGGCACGGGCCGCGTGACCCCGGTGTAATACCTGATGTTCTCAAGGTATGAGACGTCACCGACATTCTGGCGCAATTGCCGCTGGACCTCCTGGATAGAGGCCTGACGCGCCGGCCTCTCATTCAGGTGAACCACGACCGAAGCCTGGTGGCTGCTGATCCGCGCCAACGCCTGATTGGGCGGCGCAAAGAAACTGCCGGCCATGATGCTGATCGATTCAACCGGTGTTCCGGTGCTTTGGTCATTGATCAGCTCCGCCGCATCCACGAATCGCTCCGCCGTGGCGAGAGTGGTTTCGAACGGCGTACCGACCGGCAGTGTCAGGTCCACCTGGAGATCGTCGGACGCATTGATCATGTCATCGAAGTAGATGACCTGAACGGCTTCGCTGCGCATCAGCACCAGGGCAAAGGCGACCAGAACGAGACCGCAGGAGGGCGCGAACCAGACTCGTTGTACCGACCAGGACACGGCCGGGACGACGATATTGTCGCGCATCGCGGCCAACCGTTCCCGCACCCGGGCCTGAAAGTCGCTCAGCGGCGGGACGCTCCAATTCCTTTTGTGGGACAGGTGCGACGGCAGGATGAAGAACGCTTCCACGAGCGATACGATCAGCACGAAGAACGCCACGTACGGAAAGACGTTGACGATTTGAACCCTGATCGGGGTGACGAACAGGAACGGCAGAAAGGCGAGAATCGTAGTCACCGCGCCAATGGTGATCGGCCCGACCATGGCTCGAGCCCCCGAAATCGCCGCCTCGAGCGACCCCTTGCCGGCCTCCCGTTCCGCGGCGATGCTCTCGCCGACCACCACCGCATCGTCCACGACGATGCCCACCATCAGGAAGAACGCGAAGATGGTCCCGAGATTCAGCGTCAAGCCCACGGGAGCGAAGAAAATCAACGATCCAAGGAAGGACAGCGGAATACCCACGGTGATCCAGACCGCGACCCGAAGGTCGAAAAACACGATCAGGCAAATGAAAACCAGAATCACCCCGATCACCGCATTCTGTACGATGAGCGAGATTCGCTCGACGGCATCGCCTGCGCGATCGTTCCACAAGTCCACCGCAATACCGGCCGGGGGCGCATAACCGGCGAGCGAATTCCCGATCTCCTCGCCCATTGCCACGATCGACTGCTGCTCCGCCGCGTCGACGCGGACGAACACCGCCGGATCACCGTCCACCCGGGCAACGATGTCCTCGTCCACAAAGCCGTCGCGGACTTCCGCCACGTCGCCCAGCGTGAGCATCGTTCCGTCCATCCGGGCAATCAGGGGAATGTCCTCGAACTCTTCTCCGGTCTGCCGTTTCGCAACCGTATGCAATACCAGGCCGCCCGAGCCCGTTTGCAGCTCCCCGAATGTCAGGTTGAGGGAAGCGCGCTGCACGGCATTGGAAATCTGGTTGATGGTGAGCGAATGCCGCCGCATCTCTTCTTCGCTCAATTCGATGGCGATCTCTCGATCCCTCGTGCCGAGCAGCGCCACCTGGGAGACGGACGGCAACTCCAGCAAGTGCATGCGCAGTTCCTCGGCGGCGAGGCGCAACTCGTCCTCCGTGGCCGATGCGGACGATACCGAGAGCGTCATGACTTCGATATCGAGCCGCTCGTACTCGATTTCCGGTTGTTCGGCCGTCACGGGCGGGAAATTCTCGATGCGGTCCACCGCGCTCTGCACATCGTCCAGAACGGCGTCGGCATTGGCAAAGGTTGCCAGCTCGACCCTCACCTCTCCGAGTCCCTCGTGGGCCGCCGCGAGCACCCGCGCCACGCCCGGAAGGCCGATGACGTTCTCCTCGACCCGGCGAACGATATCCTCCTCGATTTCCCTCGGCGAGGAACCGGGAGATTCGATCGTCACCCTGATGGCCCTCAGATCGAGGTCCGGATAACTCTGAACCGGCAGATTGCGTCCGGCGATCAGGCCGCCAACGATAAAGAACGCCATGAGCAGGTTGGCGGCGATCGGATTCCCGGCAAAATATGCAATCGGCCCTGATCTCACGGCAGCTCCTTGTATTTCAACTTGTTGGTCGCGCAGGCAGCCTGTCTGGCTGGACTGTGGGCTTGACGAGCAACGCCGTCAGCCGGGATGCATCGTCGGTCGATCGGCCGTCTTCGGCCAGTCGGCGTTCCGACCCATGCTGCGGGACTTTTACCACGGGCTGCTAGGACCCGTTGTCCATGACTTCGACTTGCAGTCCTTCCCTGGCTCCGGGCAAGGAGCCAACGACGACCCCCTCTCCACTGTCGAAGGCGTCGACCATCAGGCCCGCATCCGTACGCCCGATCGCCCGGGGCGCAACGGATCTCAGGGCGCCATCACTGACGACCCAGACACTGTCGCGCTCCTGCAGGACGGCTTCGGGTAGCAGATACACGTTTTCGAACGCGGGCCCGTCAATCTCAACCTCCACAAACGTGTTCGGCAGGGGTAGCGAGTCCGTTGGCTGATCGCCCGTAAAGCGGAAGAACACCGATGCCAGGCGCGTCTGCGGCGCAAGCACGGAAGAAATGCGCACGATTTCCGCATTATAAGCTTGAGAATCCGCGTAGACTCGCGCGGCACGCCCAATGACCGGCTCCAGATAGTCCAGGTCGTCCAGGCTGATCGGCGCGTCAATCTCCAGTGCGTCGGGCCGATAAACAACGCCCATGATCGCTTGGGCATCGACAAATTCCTGGGGTCCGACCAACTCCCCGACACTCGCATCGGCCGCTATCACCCGGACATCGTACGGAAGCGAAATTTCGGTTCGACTCAGCTCCAGCTCGGCCAGCCCCAACGCCGCCTGGGCGCTCTGCAGAGCAGCCTGCGCCGCACTGCCGCCCTGGGCCGCCAACCTGGCTTCAGCTTCCGCGACCAGACCTTGCGCCGCCGCCACCTGCAGTTCGTACTTGGCCGGGTCAATCCTGACAATGGGTTCGTTCGCCGCGATGGTTCCGCCGTTACTGTAGTTCGGGGATACGTAACTGATTCGGCCCTCCACCTCGGACATCACCGACACGCGGTCTTCCGCTTTCACCGTGCCCGTCAGCCCCACCGTCAGCGACTGTTCGGTCGTTGTCGGCTGGATGACGCTCACGACGGGATTGCCCGACCCGCCGGCGACACCGGAACCAACGTCCAGTTCCACGCGACTGGGAGCCCGCGCAAAGTACAAGGAAATGACCACCACGACCAGTATCAAGGCCGGTTG
>VYEH01000126.1:15098-18824 GCA_009843005.1 Pseudomonadota bacterium
TTTGGGTATGCGCCACAGCATGACGCGAGCCTGCTTAGTGGAGAATACCTTTTGCGTCGCTCCGAGAAAACCCATTTTCAGCTCACTCAAGGACATATCCATGTTTTTAATTGAGCGCGCCCGTTGGCGAAATACCCGAACCGATATGGATTGACCCGCCAACATACCACTAGTGGAAATCCCTCGACCGTGCCGGCAGTTCCCCCAGAAGCCCACTGTGGTCGCTGAGTTGCCTGGCGACGATATGCACCACCGCGCCCTCCCTTTGCACCTCGCCATGAACGCCCAGCAACGTCGCACCCAACAGGACCTGCCGCTGCCGCTCGGCGACCCGCTCCCAGACCACCAGGTTCAGATAGCCCGTTTCGTCCTCGATGGTCACGAAGATGACGCCGGAGGCGGTGGAGGGCCGTTGGCGTGCGATCACCAGGCCCGCGGCGTGAACGGCAGCGCCATCGGGGCGCTGCAGCACATCGCATGCGGTCTGCAAACCTGCCGAAGTCAGCCGGTCCCTGAGCAGAGCCAGGGGATGACAGCGGAGGCTGAGACCCAGATGGCGGTAATCGGCCAGGACTTCCTGGCCTTCCGTCGGCGCCTTCAACATGGGCACGCCCTCGGCGATGCGGGCCTGGCCGAGCAACGGCGTGGGTTTCTCCACGCCGGCGGCATCCCAATGGGCGCGGTGACGGTTTCCGGCCAGCGATTCCAGCGCCCCGGCGCCGGCCAGAACATCGAGAGCCCGGCTGTCAAGCCGCGCCCGTTCCGCCAACTCCGGCACGGACTCGAAGGCGATGCCGAGTTGAACATTCCCCGGCTGAGCATCGCCACGCCGAACATTCTCGAGGCGCGGAGTGCCGCGCCGAACATTCCCGCACCGGGCGTTCACCACCCGCCCGGCGGCCTGCTCCGCCAGGCCCTTGACCCGGTTCAACCCCAATCTCAGCACCGGCCGGCCTGTGGCATCGCGCTCCAGCGTCGACTCCCGGTCGCTGCAGTTGACATCCACCGGCCGGACCTCCACCCCATGCTCCCTGGCGCAACGGACCAGTTGAGCAGGTGCGTAGAAGCCCATGGGCTGACTGTTGAGCAGCGCGCAGAAGAAAACCGCCGGCTCATGGCACTTGAGCCAGGCAGAGACATACGCCAGCAACGCGAAGCTCGCGGCATGGGACTCCGGGAAGCCGTAGTCTCCGAAACCCTTGATCTGGTTGAAGATCCGCTCGGCGAATTCCGGCGAATAACCGCGCTCGGCCATGCCGGCTTTCAGACGGCTCTCGAAGCCTTCCAGCCCGCCCCGCCGCTTCCAGGCCGCCATGGCCCGGCGCAGCCGGTCCGCCTCGCCCGGCGTAAAGCCCGCCGCCACCATGGCGATCTGCATGACCTGTTCCTGGAAGATGGGGACTCCCAGCGTTCGCTCCAGAACCCGCTTGACCTCCGGGCTGGGATAGGTAACGGGGTCTTCGCCGTTGCGCCGCCTGAGATAGGGGTGAACCATGTCGCCCTGGATGGGCCCCGGCCTGACGATCGCCACCTCGATGACCAGGTCGTAATAGCAGCGGGGCCTGAGGCGCGGCAGCATCACCATCTGCGCGCGGGATTCGATCTGGAACACCCCCACCGTATCGGCTTCGCAGATCATGTCGTAGACCGCCGGATCCTCCGCGGGCAGGCTGGCCATGGTGTATTCGCGGCCGTAAAAGCCGCGGATCAGTTCGAAGCTGCGGCGAATCGCGCTCAACATCCCAAGGCCGAGCACGTCCACCTTCAGCAACCCCAGGTCCTCCAGATCGTCCTTGTCCCACTGGATGACCGTGCGATCCTCCATGGCCGCATTCTCGATGGGTACCAGCCCGCTCAGCGGCCCCTCGGAAATCACGAAGCCCCCCACGTGCTGGGAAAGGTGCCGTGGGAACCCCACCAGATCTTCGACCAGGCCCATGAGACGCCGTATGACAGGCGCCTGCGGATCGAATCCCGCATCGCCGATCTGCCGCGCGGCGATCTCCTTCCCGTCCCACCACTGCACCGACCTGGCCAGAACGCCGACCTGCGCCTCTTCCATCCCCAGGGCCTTGCCCACATCCCGGACCGCGCTTCTTGTCCGATAGGTGATGACCGTAGCCGCCAACGCAGCGCGTTCGCGGGAATATTTCCGGTAGATGTACTGAATGACTTCCTCGCGGCGCTCGTGCTCGAAATCCACGTCGATATCCGGCGGCTCGTTCCTCTCCCTGGAAATGAACCGCTCCATGAGCACTTGCATGCGGGCGGGATCGACTTCGGTGATGCCCAGGCAGTAACACACGGCCGAATTGGCCGCGGAACCGCGTCCCTGGCAGAGGATGCCCCGGTCGCGGGCAAAGCGGACGATGTCGTGAACGGTGAGGAAATAGGCCTCGTAACGAAGCTCGCCGATGAGTTCCAGTTCGTAGTCGACAAGTTCCCTGACCCTGGCCGGCGCGCCTTGCGGCCAGCGCCAGCGCATGCCCTCCCCGGTGAGGTCGCGCAGATGGCCGGCGGGCGTTGCCCCCTCCGGAACCAGTTCGCGAGGATACTCATAACGCAGTTCGTCCATGGAGAAATCGATGCGTTCGGCGACCGCGAGCGTCTCCATCAACAGGCGCCGGGGGTAGATCCTGGCGAGTTCCCCGATGGGCCTCAGGAAGCGCTCGCCGTTGGAATAAAGCCCGAAGCCCATCTTCTGCAGCGGTTGCCCGAGGCGAATGGCGGTGAGCGTGTCCTGCAGCCTGCGGCGCTCGCGGCAGTGCATGTGGACGTTGCCGCTGGCGAGCATCGGCAGGCCCAGTTTCGCCGCAACGTGCCGCCATCGGGCCAGTAACGCCCGGTCCCTTCCCGTCATCAGCAGTTCCGCGGCCAGCCACAGACGGCGGGAGAAACGCTCCTTGAGCCAGGCGCCTTCCCGCAGGTCGGCAGCTACCCCCGGTGACGCCCCCGGCAGTTCCTCCGGCAACTTCTTCGGCAACCACAGGACCAGGCATTCGGAAGGCGCCAGGTAATGCTCGAAGTCTTCCATGGTCAGGCGATAGGCGCCCTTTTCGGCCGCTCGCCGTGCCTGGCTGATGAGCGTGGAAAGGGCTCCGTAGGCGGCGCGATTCGGCGCCAGCACGACGGTCTCGATTCCTCCTTCCAGGCGGAACTCGCTGCCGATGATGAGTTTCAGGGACTGTTCCTTCGCCGCCGTATGGGCCCGTACCACACCGGCCAGGGAGCACTCGTCGGTCAGCGCAAGAGCCGCATAGCCCAGTTCGGCGGCCCGCTCCACCTGCTCCCGGGGATGAGACGCCCCGCGGAGAAAGGTGAAGTTGCTCAGGCAATGCAGTTCGGCATAACCGGGGAACCGCCCCGGGCCGGGCTCAACCGAAGATTCCATGAAGATACCAGTCGCCGCGTTCGGAGCGGCGGTCCCGAAACACCCACACCCGCTTGCCCTGACTGCCGCGGGCGATGTAGTAGTCCCGGCTGGTATCCCTCCCCTCCCACCAGCCGGCTTCAACCCGCTCCGGACCGGACTCCAGCCGCAAGCGCTTCCGCACGCCATCGGCAGTCTCAACGCTGACCGGCGCGGGCAGAAGCCACAGGGGCCGCTGCGGATGCCCGGGAGAATCCCCCGCGGCCACGGACCCGGACCGCAGATTCTCCACCCTGCTCCAGGCCGCCTCGGGCCGATGATCCTCAGCCAGCCCGAGACCATGGATAGCCTCCGCG
>VYEH01000126.1:18834-23735 GCA_009843005.1 Pseudomonadota bacterium
TTCACCCAGGGTGGCCTTCGGCGCAATCTCCGGGCAAGTCGGAAACAACGTCGAATTCAACCCCGTCATGGGAGCGGTCTTTCCTGTCGTCAGGCTCAGCGCGGTGACCGGGGCAGGCAGCGAGAGGGTTTCCAGCCGGCTCAGGAAAAGATCGGTGATCTTCTGCGACTCGTAGGTCGGCACGACCTGGTTGATGCGCACCACCGTTGCCGGCCGATGCAAGTGATGGAATTCGTACCGGCAGCCTGCGATCTGCGCCTGATGCCTGTGGAGCGCTTCGGCCAGCCGGAGAATGAGTTTTTTCCCCGCCTCGGCGATGACCTGCGGCTCTCCCACCTCTTCCTGAAATTCCACGACGGAACTGAAACGCCGATCCGGGCAAAATGCGATCCTGATATCCTGCTGCAGACCCAGGGATCGGTCGAGATCGTCAAGACAGCGCTGCCCCACTCGTCGAATCAGGCCGTCACGGGGCAGCCGCAGGCAATCGCCCACCGTCTCCACGCCCATCTTCTTCAACCGCCGCCGAGTGGCTTGCGGCCATCCCGTCACGCGCAACGGCAACGCACCCAGGCAGCCGGACAACCGTTTTGCCGACAACACATCCTCCCGGCCATCGCGAGCCAGCCAGAGCGCGGCCAGCGCCGTGGGCGCCGTGCACAGATGGGCCATCAGCCGGCGCCGGCCCAGTTCCTCGTCGAGCGCCTCCCTGATCGAATCGAGGCCTCCCCACAACTTGAGACTGCCGCCAACTTCCAGAACCAGGGCTCGGGGCGGCTCCAGGCTCACCAGCGGCGTGATTTTCCGCGACCGGCACGCAAGGGAAACGAGTTCCCGGTCCTCTACTTCCGGCAGGTGAACCGCGATCCATAATCGGCACGGCTGCGGCCTTTGGGCAAGCGCAGGTTGCCGGGGTGGGGAAGTCTCCCCGTGACAGAGGACTCTGAGCGGTTGGGCCATGACGGGCTAATGTTCCGGATCGTCCCGATGCGGGCCGGCCTCCCCATCATCCGGATGCGGGTCAACCCACCCACCGCACTCGGCCTCGCCCTGATGCCGGTCATCAAAACGGATCGAAACCACGCCCGGAGGCCCGCCGCGGCACTTGAGTATTTCGATTCGAGTCTGCTCGCCGATGGCCGTGAGGCGCATTCTCAACACCGCGGGCGATCGCCGGCGCGAGGCATCCGGAGGCCGAAACAACACCGCCCAGCAGCGCCCTGCCTCGGCGGCCAGTTGCAGCCTTCTCAGCGGTGCCTGATCCACGGAGCGCGTCCAGGCCAGAACGGCCGCACAGGAGCCAAGGCGCAGGGCCTGCTCCATGGCCCACAGGACGTCCCGATTCCCCCGGGCGCCTGTGCGATCGCGCACGACGAGCACCCGGTCCAGGTCGATACCCTGGCTGTGCAAGGCGGGCGCGTAGGGGATATAGGGCGGTGCGATCCAGACGATGCAGCCTGTGCTGCCGCCCTCGTCCTGCCCCAGGCGCGCCAGGGCGGGCATCAACAGGCTCAGTTCGCCGATGCCGTAATGTTCTGTCAGGATCTCGGTCAACCCCGTGGCCGGCCAGCCGCCGCCCGGCAAATGACGGTCAAGAACATCGAAACCGGTCGAATGGGTCCTCCATGAGGCGCGCTTCTCCCCCGCCCGCCAGACGAGAGGATGATCGATGGGTTGTCCGGCGGCCCGCATGTCTCACCACTGCGTGATGCGGGATCAAACGGTACTGCGCATGACCCCGACCACGACGCCTTCGATGGCCATGTCCTGGGTCTTGAGATCGACCCGGATCGGGTCGAAATCCGGGTTCTCCGGCATGAGCCAGACCTGGTGTCCGTCCTGGCGATAGCGTTTCACGGTGACTTCGTCTTCCAGGCGGGCCACCACGATCTGCCCGTTCCTGATATCCACCGAGCGGCGCACCGCCACGAAATCGCCGTCCAGGATGCCCGCATCCCGCATGCTCATGCCATGGATCCGCAGCAGGAAGTGCGGTTCGGACCTGAAAAAGGCCGGATCGATCCGGTAGCGGGCCTCGATATGTTCCTCGGCCAGCATGGGCGCGCCGGCCGCAACCCGGCCCACCATGGGCAATCCCATTTGCTCGGGCAAGGGGTCCCGCAGGCGAATTCCCCGGGAAATGCCCGGCAACAGTTCGATGACTCCCTTGCGTTCCAGAGCTCTCAAGTGTTCCTCGGCCGCGTTCACCGAGCGGAAGCCCAGTTCCCGGGCAATTTCCGCACGCGTGGGAGGCATGTTCGACCTGGAGATGGCCCTTTGAATCAGGGAAAGGATTTCTTTTTGGCGCGCTGTCAGTCCATGCATGACGATCACTGTATATAAATACAATAACTGTTATTGTATACAGTGGCTCGGCAAAATCAAACCCGCACCTCGTGGCGGCGCGTCAGGCCCGCTCCGAATCGGCAGGGACTTGCGGACCGGGACACCAGCATTTAATTGCAATCCAACGTGCTTTAAGAAATAATTGCGGCGGTCTTTTCAACGTTCACTTCAGGGGATAGTCTATGGGCAGAAAACTCCAGCTTGGCGCGCTTTTGGCCGTCTTGACATTTGCCGGCGGATGCACGCCAGCATATTACGCATTCGAGCAACAGCTTGACGAGATCCGTGTGGTCGCGGAGGCCGCCAGAGCTGCAGCCGAGGAGGCCGCCGCAAGTCAGCCGGGAACCGGAGCAGCCGAACAGGCAGCATCGCAAGCTCAGGCTGCGGCGAACGAAGCGCTTGCGGCCGCCAACGCCGCTCAGGCTGCCGTCGATGCGACCAACGAGCGCATGGACCGCATGTTCGAGGAAGCGCAAGCCAAATAATCCATTGGGCCGGCCATACCCTTGGCCGGCCACAATTCAGGCTGGCCGATACGCCTGGACGGGCGCTTAGTCTGGAGTTTGGTCGGCGTCTGCGACGCTGACCAGCGAAACGAATTCCGGAACGCCCCGTGACCTCTCCACGGCGAGTTCCGCCAGTTCCCAATCGAAGTTCGTGCCTTGCCCTTCTTCCGTGGCAACGACGAAGGCGCGGGTCAACTGCGTCATCGCCCAGGCGCCGTCCACCACCTCCTCCTCCAACGGCGGATGCGCTTCGAGATAGAAGCCGTTCTCGCCCCACGCCAGCTTGAAGGGTTGATTGACGATGTGCACGGGTGTGCCGATGGGCACGGTCCCGAACAATCCCTCGATATCTTCCGGGAACATGCGAATGCACCCATGCGTCACTCGCATGCCGAGACCGGACGGCCTGTTGGTGCCGTGGATCAGGTAGCCCGGGATGCTCAACCGCATGGCATGGTCGCCCAAAGGGTTGTCGGGCCCCGGGGGCACTACACGGGGCAGGAAATCGCCCGCCTCCGCGTGCTCCTGGCGAATGGACTCCGGCGGATACCAGGTCGGTTTCTCGGCCTTGGCAACGATCTGGGCCCGCCCCAGGGGCGTTTGCCACTCCATGCGTCCGATGCTCACCGGGTGGGTGATGACGCGGTCGGGATCATCCGCCGGGTAGTAGTAGAGCCGCAGTTCCGGCAGGTTGATCACCACGCCCTGGCGGGGCGCACCGGGAAGCACGAACTGGGTCGGCAGGACGATTTCCGTGCCTTCGCCGGGCAACCAGGGGTCGACGCCGGGATTGGCCTGCTTCAGTTCTTCGAAGCCGAGATTGTACCGCCTGGCCAGCTTGACGAAGGTATCCTCGTACTTCGCAGTGATGATCTGCGTTGTGCCGACCACGCTGCTGCCGGGGTGGATCGACAGTTCCAGTGCGCCTGATCCGGCGAACGGAACCAACACCAGCAACAGCAAGCTAATTGGCTTCCTCATCTGGAACCTCATTATAACCGAATATGCGAATTGATATGGGGTGAAAGCGAGAATTCAATACCTGACCAGGGTAGCGCCCCAGGTGAAACCGCCTCCGAAGGCTTCCATCAGCACAAGGTCGCCCGGCTGAATCCGCCCGTCGCGCACGGCCGTATCGAGCGCCATCGGGATGGACGCCGCCGAGGTGTTGCCATGGTCCCTGACCGTCAGCACCACCCGTTCCATCGGCAATCCAAGGCGCCTGGCCGTAGCGCGAATAATGCGCAGGTTCGCCTGGTGGGGCACGAACCAGTCGATCTCGCCCTGCTCCAGGCCGTTGTCCGCGAGTACCCGGTCAACCATGCCCTCCAGGGTGCGAACGGCGACCTTGAAGACTTCGTTTCCCTTCATCAGCAGGGTCGTTTCGCCCTCTTCCTTGACTCTCGAAACGCCGCTGTCGGCGTAGAGCAGGTTCCGGTAACGGCCGTCGGCGCCCAGATCGGTATAGAGAATGCCGGCATCATCGGAAGCTTCGAGCACCACCGCGCCGGCGCCGTCGCCGAACAACACGCACGTTTCCCGATCGGTCCAGTCGATGATCCGCGACATGACCTCCGCACCGACCACCAGCGCACGCGTGGCCTGTCCCGCCCGAACGAACTTGTCCGCCACGCTCAAGGAGTAGACGAATCCGCTGCAGGCGGCTTCGATGCTGAAGGCGGCGCCGGACATGCCCATCCGCTCCTGCAGCAGGCAGGCGACGTTGGGGAACACCAGGTCCGGCGTACATGTCCCCACCACCACCAGATCGATATCGGCCGGCGTCAGACCCGCGGCATCGAGCGCCGCCCGGCAGGCCTGCTCCGACAGGTCGCTGGTGGCTTCATCCTTCGCCGCGATGTGCCTGCGCTCGATACCGGTGCGGGTACGGATCCACTCATCGGTGGTGTCGATCATTTTTTCCAGATCGAAATTCGTCAGCACCTTCTCGGGCAGGTAGGCCCCCGTGCCGGCTATGCGCGAATACATTGTTCTTCCATGAGGTTGGCGATCCGCACCGGGACGCCCTTGCGCGCTTCTACTATGGCC
>VYEH01000234.1:0-22005 GCA_009843005.1 Pseudomonadota bacterium
ACCTGAGGCTGCGCTACGCCTTCAGGCTGGCAAACGCCGGCGCCGACGCCTACCTGGCCGCCAACGTGAACTACCGCGGCGAGATGGTTTCAGGGATCGTCGGCAGCGCCGAACTGATGGACGACACGTTGTTCCACCACGCGGGCGCGCACTCCGGGCTGGCGCTGCGGCACGAGGGCGGTATGTTCGGCACCGTGCGGATCCCCGACGGCTCGGGGGGCCGGCGCCTGCCCGCCAATTCGCGATTCGTCAATCCGGCTGCCACGACACTGAGCGTGGCCCTGGGGATGGAGCGCGACACCTGGGGAGCGGAACTCTTTGTCGACAACCTGAACGACGAGTCGGCGCCCGTCATGCAGATCGCGGGGCACTACACGCCGGCCATCACGGTACAGCGGCCGCGCACGATCGGGCTGAGATTGTCGTACGAATTCGAGTAGGCCGCCGGACGCCCTGACGCCGGGGTCGCCGGAGCTTCGCGGCGGACAACAAGCTCCCTTGCAATACGCAAATCTGCCTGTTTTGCCCAGATTTGGCACGATGGGACCCGGTGGCTGCATGGTAGTATCGCGACTGCCATCATGTCCCCGGAAATGTACAGAACAGTCGCATTCGCCATCGTCCTGGCGGGCCCTGTCGAGGTACTCCGAGACACCGTCGCGGGCAAAGCGGTCTGACAACAAGTGCCCCCGGCTGGCCCGCACGCACACGCCTCCGGCCATCAGTCTATCCTTCCGGCCGTCAGCCGACACCGCTCCGACCTGACGCAATGCCAGGACCTGTCCTGCAGCGTGCCGGCAATACGCCAGCGTACACGTGAGCTCAAGCTGCGGATTCGGGAATCGGCCGCCGGCGGCGGCGCAAATGGGCGCAAGAGAAGAATCCTGATCGCGGAACCGGGGCCGCCCACGTGGCCAGAGCGTGTGCTCAGGGACCCGATGCTGGAGCCGGTGGACAAGACAGTCTGGATGGTGCTTCGCCAGAGCGCGATCAGGGGACGGTTCCCCAGCTACGGGCGGATCGGTCAAGCCGCGAACATCTCGTCCAAATCAACCGTGTCGCGCGCGATCGTCATACTGAGAGCGACTCGATGGCTGGCGCGGTGCATGGAGATCAGAACGCGCGGAGCGGGCCGGAGGATGAGCCGTGCAAGGAGACCCGGGGCGGAAGTAGCGGTATACGCTTTGCACGATGCGCCATTGCCCGTGCCCGACACGCTCCATCTGGACGCCGAATATCTCGCCTTTCTGCAATTCGCCCAGGCGCATCCCCACGCCCGTGTACGGAAAGTCGTGCGGGACATTCTGGCGCCTCTCTCCAGTGGCGCCATGCTGGCCGAGGACCGGGTCCGCAGAGCGTGACCGCTGCCCGGACCGCAATCCGGAGAGCCCGGGAACTGCTCGGCGACGGCCGCCCGGACGGGGCCTGCGAGCTCCTTCACGATGTGCTGGACAAGGATCCGGAAAACTCCGATGCGCGCTACACGCTGGCGGTGGCGCAACGCCACCGGCGCCGATGGTCCGAGGCGCTGGACACGCTCGAGCAGGTGCTGGCCAAGCGCCCCGGCTACGGACGGGCTCACCAGGAGACCGGCTACAACCTCCTGGGCAGCCAGAACTACGCCGGCGCTTCGGCTGCCTTCGAGCGCGCCGTCGCGGCCGACCCGTCGCTGCTCAACAGCTGGAAATGCCTGGCCAGGCTCTACGGCGGGCGGACCGATCACGCACGGCTGAAGCCGGTGCTCGATCAGATCGAGTTTCTCGAAGGATTGCCGCCGGAGCTACTGACCGTCATCAGCTACCTCTCCGAGCACCGCCTGGACGATGCCGAACGCCTCTGCCGGCAATTCCTGCGGGCCCACAAGACCCACGTGGAAGGCATGCGGCTGCTGGCGGAGATTGCGACCCGCAACGGCGTTTACGGCGAGGCGGAGTTTCTGCTCGAGAGCTGTGTCGAGTTCGAACCGGAGCACCGCAATGCACGGATCCAGTACGCCAATCTGTTGCTGCGCGTGCAGAAGTTCGCCCCGGCGTACGAACAGGCCGAGATCCTGCTTCGCGAACAGGGTCATGACCTGGCCGTGGTGCGTTCGCTTCACGCCGCCGCCTGCAGCGGGGTCGGCAAGAGCGATGCCGCCATCGAAAGCTACGAGTTGCTGATGCAGCGCTCCCCGGGAAACCACGTCTTCCCCGTGTCGCTGGCCCACATCCACAAGGCCAGCGGCGACATCGACGCGGCGGTCGCGCTCTACCGCAAGGCGTACCGGCTCAAGCGCGATCACGGCGACGCGTACTGGAGCCTGGCCAATGCCAAGTCGTACCGCTTCACCGATGAAGAACTTGAGCGGATGACGGCCGTCGAGGCGGACCGGGCCACCGGCGCCGACGACCGGATACACACCTGCTTCGCCCTGGGCAAGGCGTACGAGGACCGCGGCGAGTTCGCGCGTTCCTTCGAGTACTACGCCCGGGGCAATGCGCTCAGGCAGGCCGGAGCGCGACACGATCCCGAACACCTCAGGGTTCGCGTGGACAGCCAGATCGAGGTCTGCACCGCAAAATTCCTGGCGGGCAGGCAGGGCTTGGGATGCGGCGCACCCGACCCGATCTTCATCGTCGGCCTGCCCCGGTCCGGCTCGACCCTGCTCGAGCAGATCCTGTCGTCCCATTCGCAGGTCGACGGCACCATGGAACTGCACAACATCCTCAACCTGGCCAGGCGCCTGCGCGGCCGTGGCGGGGACCGGCCCGGCTCGCCGCGCTACCCGCGGATCCTGACCGGGATCGACGACAGCTACTTCCGCCGCTTCGGCGAGCAGTTCATCGAGGATACGCGGGCGTACCGGGGGTCTGCGCCGCGCTTCATCGACAAGATGCCCAACAACTTCTTCCACATCGGGCTGATCCGGCTGATCCTGCCCAACGCCAGGGTCATCGACGCGCGCCGCCATCCCATGGCCTGCTGCTTCAGCGGCTTCAAGCAGCTCTTCGGCGAGGGCCAGGAGTTTTCCTACGGACTGCGGGAGATCGGCAACTACTACCGCCAATACGTCAGGCTCATGGACCACTGGGACCGCGCCCTGCCCGGCTTCGTGCTGCGGGTGCGGTACGAGGATGTCGTTGCCGACCTGGAAGGCCAGGTGCGGCGGCTGCTCGACTTCTGCGGCCTGCCCTTCGAACCCGCGTGCCTTGCGTTCCATCGCACCGAGCGCAGCATCCGCACGCCCAGCGCCGAGCAGGTGCGCCAACCCATCTACCGTTCGGGCCTCGAGCAGTGGCGGCACTACGAGCCGTGGCTCGGACCGTTGAAGCAAGCACTCGGGGAGGAAGTGCGCGAGAGGTATGTTATAGAGGCGTGATCGCCCCTTCCGGACGGGCTGCGCAATATCCGGTCCACGTTAATGGTCATCGGAGTGGGTTGACGATATCCACCCCCTCGAAGTGCTTTTCATTGTCTGTAACGACGATGCAATCATTGGAAATTGCGGTTGCCGCGATCATCGTGTCGAGCGCGCTTCCCGGTCGGCCTGTCGCCTTGCCGCCCGCCATCAGCCTGGCCCATACCAAACCTGCCCTCTCGTCGAAGGGCAGGACACGGCCGGCAAAAATTGCCGACTTGCACCAATTTCAGGACGTATCCGACTTCGACTTTCTAGCCGTGGTAGTGTTAATTGCAACCGGAGACCGAGGTAACAGGCATGCACAGACTCATTCCAGCCGTGGCCTTGGGCCTTATCGGATACACCGGTCTCGCCACCGCACAGACCGAATCCATCGTCATCCTGACCACCTACCCTGCCACCGGCTCCTCCAGCACCGCGACAACGATCATTGCGCCGAAACTTCAGGAATACCTGGGCCGGGAGATCGAGATCGACTACGGCGTCGGATTGCAGGCCGGGGTGGACGCTGCGGCGGACGAGCGGACTGTCTTCGTCTCCACGATCGGTAACATGGCGATGTTGCCGGCGATCCTGCCGGCGTTTGGCGTCGATCCGTTAACGGATCTTCGCCCCGTCACGCGGATTACCGCAGTTCCGGACGTGTTGATCGCTCATTCGGGGCTTGGCATCGGGACGCTGGACCAACTCCTGGAGTACGCGAGCGCTCACCCGGGCGAACTCACCTATTCGCACATCGCACCGCGCAGTATCCACCGGCTGGAGTTCGCGGCGTTGCTCGGTGAACTCGACATTGACGTCACGCTGGACGAATCCATCCGCGGCTCGGCGGCGGCCATGGAGGCGGTCGCGAACGGGGACGTGGACCTGGTCATCACCACCTCGCCTTACGTGTCACCGCTGATCCAGTCCGGTGCAGCGGTGCCGCTGGTCGTTGTCCATCCGGAGCGAATTCCCCTGCTACCGGACGTGCCGACGATGCTGGAGCACGGCGTCGATGGCATGCCGTCCGGATCGTGGGGAGGCTTTTTCGCGCCTGCAGGATCGTCCGACGAGTTTGTTCGGCAGATCTTCGAGGCCGCCCGCTTCGCTATGAGCGATCCCGAGGTCATTGAGGCTATCGGCACTCACGGCATGGAAGTCTGGCCCAGCGAATCGCCGGAGGCGTTCGAGCAGTTCATCCGGGACGAGATGACGCGCCTGGGCGACGCGGCCGAAAGGTACGGGATGCAGGTCGAGTGACGGCGGCGGTGGAAGGCGCGCTGTACGTCCCGGTCCCGTAGCCCGCCGGCCCCGCGAGCGCCAGCCCAGAAGCGTACCTTCGGCAGTTACCGGGCGATGCAGTCGTAGGGCTTTACGTCCTCGCCCAGCAGCGCGTAGTGACGCTGCGTCGTTACCGGTGCCTGAAAGTTGACGGGATCGGTCGTGACGACGCGGATGACCATTCGGCTGCCTGTCTCGTCGATCTCGAAGCGTTCATCGACCACCACCTCCTCGCTCACAGGCACGCCTGTGCGGTCGAAATAGGGCCAGTTGATATTCGTCGTGCGTACGATCAGCGTCGATCCTTCCCAGTGGCCGACCGAATAGCCCAACCGGCTTGGCAGCTGTGCGGCGGCGTCGGCGTTCTCCCCGAGCCAGATCGTTCGGACCACGTCGTTTTCCTGGATGTTGAGCGTGATCCGGTCGCCGCCGTCAACGAAATGCATGGGATGCGGGTTCGACATCGTGGAGGGCATGCCGGGCTTGACGCAGCGTATCGCGGGATCGTCTTCGTCGATGTTGTACACAGCCAGGCTGGCTTCGCCGGCAGGGGTCAATTGCAGATTCGCCCCTCCGCCGCCACGCGCATCCGGATCGATGCTCCAGACGCGGAACAGGCTGCGCTCGGGATTGTCCGTCTGCAGGCTCAATTCGGCCGCCTCCACACTGTCCGACCAGCGCGTGGGACGGTTCGGCAGCATGATGGCCTCCCGGCCGTCGGGCAGGAGCATGTTGGTGACCAGCATCTCGTTCGACCGTACCGTGGAGACAGGCCCGGCGACCCGGACCTCATCGCCGACATTGAACAGTTCCCGCCCAAGGCCTGAGTAGCGGCCGAGCATGTAAGTCGAGCCGCCTTCGAGTTCCCAGACCGCTTCCTCGCCTGCGGCTTCGTTGCCCGAGCCGGACATCGCCCTGATCGTGAACGTCACATGCGGATTTCGCCAGTCGACCGCCACGATTTCAGCGTCGAACTCGACGGTCTCGTCCCCGTAGTGCGCACGGGAATGATGGGCGTGTGTGGCAATCGGCCCGAGCGACACCGAGCAGAGAACCAGGCTGATCCGTGCAATAAGTTTCGAGTGGTGCATGTGATTGCCGAGTTGTGGTTACGGAACGGCTTCCATCATAACCCGGAGTCCCACGTATTTCGTTTTGATATAGTCGCAACGACCCCACCGCCACATCGGGAATCGATATGCATGGTCGCGCCACTCCTTTCTCCCGCGGGCCGATTGCCTGCGCACTGACCGCGCTCGTCCTGTGGCTCCCGCCGGCGGGCGACGCCCACGACTCCAGGACTTGTTTCATCATGGACTCACCGATGGAACTCCAGGGCACGATTACCGAGCACGCCTACCACAATCCCCACATCTACCTGACATTCGAGACCATGGACGCAGCAACGGGAGAAACCCGGGAATGGCTGCTGGAAGCCAACGCTGTATCCTCTGTGCGCAGTGTGGGCTGGCGGGCCGACACCTTCCTGGCCGGGGACCGGGTCAGCGTGCGGGGCTTTCCCCATCGCGATCCGAATCGCAGCACGTTGTTCGTGGACGTCATCACCAAGGCCGACGGCTCTTCCTACCGGTCGTCCGGCCTCGCCCCGGGCTCGTTTCAGGCGCCCGACGCGCCGGTGAGCGGTTCCACGGATTTCTCCGGCGTCTGGCAGCCGGACTTTGCCAGCCGCAACGTCGCGGCCGGATTCAGGCCGGACAGCCTGCCGCTGACGCCGAGCGCACAGGCGGTCCTGGACGAGTACGATCCCGACGACGATCCGGCGCTGGACTGCATTCCCGAATCGCTGCCCGGCACGGTCCTGCCGGTGTATCCCGTGCAGTTCAGCCGCATAAGCGAGGACGAACTGCACATCTGGTACGAGCAGTTCGACGGGCGGCGCGTCGTACACCTGGGGATGAGCGAGCATCCCGCCGACGTCGAGCCGAGCTACATGGGCCACTCCATCGGCTGGTTCGAGGACGGCGCGCTGGTGATCGACACCCGCCACTTCGAGGAAACCGTGTGGGGCCTGGACCGGGGCACGCCCAGCGGGACGCAGAAGCACCTGGTGGAGCGCTATACGCTCTCGGACGACGGCATGCGCCTGGACGTGGAGTACCGGTTCGAGGATCCGGAGTACATGACCGAAGCCGTGACGGTGGCCGGAGAGATGTTCCTCAAGCCCGGTTACGAGTTCGAGGCCTGGGACTGCGACGCGGAGGCGGCGAGAAGGCACTTGTAGCCTGAGCAGTTTCGGATCGATCTGCGTCGAGGTGGAAGGTCGTCACAGCTCCGCCAGCCGTTCCAAAGCCGCGATCAGCAATCCTTCAGTGTAAGCAAACGCCCCGGGCCACTTGCTCGCCCGCGGTCCGGCGACGTTGAGCACGGCCAGGCCGTTGGCGGTCACGAATTCGACCAGTGCGCCGGCCGCCCGGTCGCGGGTCAGGGACGAGGCATCGATCAGCACGCTGGGCCGCCCGTGTCGCTCGCAATACACCCACGTCAGCCGCGTACCGCCCTCAAGCTCACCATCGTGGATGATCGCCGTGCCGTCCGAATCCAGCACGTTCTGCAGCGTCCGCGCCCGGTAGCCTGCTCCGGGAAGTTCCGCCACGGGATACATTGCGGGAATCGTCCCTTCCTCCGACAGGCGTCCCTCCGGGCACCAACCGCCGCATTCCGTCCCCGTCGCCAGCGCCCCGGCCAGCGCACCCTGATCCACGCCGGTCTGTCCGCCTGAGACGACTTTAATCGGGTTCATTGACCGCACGCATGCGAGGCTGGATGCCCGCGGCCGAGTTGCGTGGGATCGTCCGGGCTCGCGAACTCAGTTCAAATCCCGACGCTGCCAGGCATCGCCTTCGCGGAGCAGTTCGTAGCTGGGCCAGTAGTGATTGTCCAGCTTCATCGTGATCACTTCGGAGACGTTGTTCCAGGTGACCGTATTGAGACGCACCGATTCGCGGTCCTGCCGGCCCGACACGGCTTCCAGGAACTCGTCGAGGTCGGCGGTGGGTTGCCCGTCCACCGCGACAAGGCGGCGGCCCGCGAAGAGCCCGGACCGGCTGGCGGGCGAGCCGAAGCTGAAGTACGACACGTACACGCCTTCCGCCTCGATGCCGCGCTGCACCGCGATGGCCCGGTGCGGCGCCTGCAGCAGCGCACCCGCCCACAGCACCACGCGGTCGATACCCTTCCCCTCCAGCGCCACCGTGGGGATGGCCGCGGCCAGTTCCTCGCCGTCCCGGTAGATGGTGACGTCGATTTCGGGGCTCTGGGAGGCGTGCTCCGCCTCCAGGAACGTGTTGGCCACTTCGCCGTTGATGCTCAGCAGGATGTCGCCGGACTGGAAGAACTCCGCCGCCGGCGATCCGGCCACCACCGACGATACCGCGAGCACCTGGCGGCGCAGGGGATGATGCTGTTCGTAGCGCTGCACCCAGTTCTCGGGCAGGCCGAAATTGCGCGCCGCGGCCAGCGGCACCAGGTCCCACTCCACTTCCAGCGACCGCAGCGGCACGCCGGCCTTCATGCTCTCCACCATGTCGATGACGAGGCTCGCGGGAACGCCCATGTTGAACTGCGTCTGATCGCGCCCCTGCTGGATCATGAAACTCGCCCACAGCGCCCGCACCGTGCCGTCGCCGTCGATGATCACGCCGTCGAACTCGTCGGGGCCGTTGACCAGGGTGACGGCCTCCAGGTTCGATTCGCGGAACCGCAGGGTTCGCGACAGCGGCAGCTCCGCCGGCACCAGCGCGCGCACCTCGCTGGGCTGCGACAACAGGGAATGGTCGGCCCTGAGCCCGACAACTTCGACTTCCTGACCGGGATTCACCGGGTCCGCGGAGAATTTCGCCGACTGCACCGGCGTATCCCCGATCAGCGCCGGGTCGTAGGCCACCACCGCCAGGTTGTGCAGCGGATGGATGTACTCCACCTTGCCGGGGACCTCCAGCGAACCGGCGAAGGTGATGCGCACGTCGCCTAGCGCCACCGGCACCGTGTTGCGGTCCACCACCACCCAGCCGCGCTCTGCGTCCGCGACCACGCCGGTCCCGTAATAGTGGCGGTCGCTGACCCCGGATACGGTGTAGGGCATGTCGAAGTTGATCAGCGCCAGCGACGGAGTGATCGCCTGCACGTGGGGGTCGCCGCGCAGCGGAAACGTGGTGTTGCCGGCTGTCGCCGGAGTGGCCGGCGGCGCCTTCGCCAGGTCTTCGCACGGCCAGTACCCCAGCACGTCGTCGCGCGCGCAGCGGCGGGCCGGGAACCAGTTGCGGTTGTTGATGATGGAGCGCTGCCGCTCGGCCCTGGGATCGTCGAACTGCACGAACCGCACGATGGCGCGCCGGCCCATGGGAAGCTCCTCCATCACCCGCTGGAAGTCGTCCAGGGTCTCCATGGCCTCGCCGTCGATGCTGGTGACCAGGCTGCCCCGCGGAATGGCCGACGTCCCGAAGACGTAACCCGGATTGGCCACGTAGACGCCGGATACCTGCCGGTTGAAATGCCGGGCCTGCTGGTAGGAAAGGTTGTGGAACACCCCCTCGGCGTACTCCACGTATTCGTCCGAGGTGATGGCGTGCAGGTCGTCCACCCTGAGTTCCCGGCGCAGGGCCTCGCCGCCGCGCTCGACCTCGATCTCCACCATCCGGCCGACATTTTCGTCCAGCGCCGCCGCCAGCGGCACGAATTCGGAGACGAGTTCGCCATTGACGCGCAGCAGGATGTCGCCGGGCTCGAGGAAGTTGCCGTTGTCGGGGATCACGTGCTCCACCACCAGCAGCCCGGTCTGGTCCGGGAACGCCTCCCGTGTGACGGCCTCGGTTTCCTCCGGCAGCCCCAGGCGCCGCAACTCGGCATAGGGCTTGTGCACGAACTCGCTCTGCAGCGTGCCTCGCGGCACGGACTCGCCGTCCCGTATGAGGCTGAACGCGCGGCTCACCCGGTCCAGCGGCAGGAAGAAGCTCGACGCCGCCTGGTAATTGCCGCCCGCGTTCAGCGCCACCACCCGGCCCTCAATGTCGATCACCGGCGACCCGGACGAGCCGCCCGAAGTGCCCGACGCCGCCTGCAGGTAGAAGGTATTGAAGTCGTTGTAGTTGCCGCGCCCGTAGTTCGGCGCCTGGCGGTCCAGCCGGGCGATGGTCCCGGCGAGGATGGAAAGCTGCTCGCCCGCATCGTTCCCCACCACCCGGATCTCGCGCCCGATCTGCGCCGCCTCCGGCACCAGCGGCAGTTCCGCAGGCTCAATGAACCGCAACGCGTCCGGATCGTACCGGAAGAACCCGAAGTCATGCACCGGATCGCGGTACACCGGCTGCAGGTCCACCTCCTCCTGGTTCAGGAAGATCGCCTGGGCCACCACCGGCCCCGGCGTCACCACGTGCCGGTTCGTCAGGATCAGTCCCCGCTCGGCATCCACCACGAACCCGGTCGCCTGACTGGACTGGTTGCGCTCCGTGTCGAACGCCCGCGTACTGTCCACGTGGATCGAAACCACGGCCGTCGAGATCTCCTCCAGCGTCGCGTTCCAGGTCCGCTCCTGGCCCTGCGCCACGCCCCCCACGGCCACCAGCGCCACCGCCGCCGCAATCCGATACTTCATGTTCATCCCAACGATTGTAAGTCCTACCCCAACCACCCGCCAGTGCGAGCAGCATCGGTAGACGAGCGCGAGCACGCACACCACAAACCCTCGGGACCCGCCACCACGATGCCCAAAGGGCGAGGGCGTGTGCGCAGGGTGCTCTCGCGCGTCAATCTTCATTTCTGTCGAAAACACCCCGAAACACCTCTGGACAACGCCATTTACGCCCCCTACAGTCGGATGATGGACCCGCACCCTGACATCCTCGCCGTTGCCGATGCCCTGGAACAGTCAGGCATGGACACTCGCCAGGCGCACGCCTGCGCCACACAGATGCACCTTGTCACCCACGCCAGGGAGGCGGTCACACGTCCGGAAGCGGAAGCGTTCGTCAACACGCTTCGAGCGGAAATAGCGAAAGCCAGGGCCGAGCTCGGCGCCCAAATCGCCGACGTAAAGAATGAGTTCAGTGCGCAAATCGCGGATGTCAGGGCCGAGTTCAATGCGCACATCGCGGATATCAGGGCCGAGTTCAATGCGCACATCGCGGATATCAACGCCAGACTGGATTCGCAAGCGGCGCAGACGCGGGCAGACATGAGCGCTATGGAACTCAGGCTGGAGAAACGGATGGTTGCGTTGTTCTGGCGTTTCTTCGCCGGCATTGTGGCGTTCACGAGCCTGCTCGCCACCGTTGTATTGACGGTAATCAGGTACCTGCCTCCGGCGGCCGGCGGCTGACAACCCTACGGCCGATACCGCAGATCCGGCTTCCGCGCCGCCCGCACCTCGTCCAGCCGCCGCACCGGCATCGTCACCGGCGCCTGCTTGCACCTTTCCGGGTCCACCTGCGCCTCCGCCAATATATCCGCCATCGCATCCACGAACCGGTCCAGCGTCTCCTTGCTCTCCGTCTCGGTGGGTTCGATGAGCAGGCATTCCGGCACCAACAGAGGGAAATAGGTCGTCGGCGCGTGGAATCCCCGATCCAGCAGCGCCTTCGCCAGGTTGATGGCCGTCAAGCCATGCTCCCTGGCCTGCCGCTTGAGCGTAACGACAAACTCATGGCACGCCCGCCGCTCGGGATACGCAAGGTCAAAGCCTGCCGCCGCCAGCCGCGCCATCACGTAGTTCGCGTTCAGCACCGCGTAGTCCGCCACACGCTCCATCCCGCGCCGGCCCAGCATCCGCATGTAGATGTAGGCCCGCAGCAGCACCCCGGCGTTGCCCATGAAGGCCGACAGCCGGCCGATGCTTTTCGGGTGGTCCGCGGCATCCACCCAGCGGTAACCGTCCGCGCCGATGCCCACGAACGGAGTGGGCAGGAACGGCTCCAGCCGCTCGCCCACGCCCACTGCGCCGGAACCGGGTCCGCCGCCGCCGTGCGGCGTGGAGAAGGTCTTGTGCAGATTGATGTGGATCACGTCGAAGCCCATGTCGCCGGGCAGTACCTTGCCGAGGATCGCGTTCAGGTTGGCGCCGTCGTAATAGAGCAATCCGCCGGCCCCGTGGATGATGTCCCGCACCTCCTGGATCCGCCGCTCGAACAGGCCGAGGGTGGACGGATTGGTGAGCATGATGCCCGCGGTACGGGGGCCGGCGAGCCGGCGCAGGGCGTCGATGTCCAGGTCCCCGTCGGCCGCCGTGGGCAGTTCCCGGACCGCAAAGCCGCACTTCACGGCGGTGGCCGGATTCGTGCCGTGGGCCGCGTCGGGAACCAGGATTTCGGTGCGTTCGGTGTCGCCCCGGTCCAGGTGGTAGGCGCGAATCATCGCGACCCCCGACAACTCCCCCTGGGCGCCGGCCATGGGCGTGAGTGAGAACGCCGTCATGCCGGTGACCCGGCAGAGCATCCGCTGAAGCTCGTACATGCAGGCGAGAAAGCCCTGCGAGACGTCCTCGGGCGCCAGCGGATGGCGCTGGAGGAATCCCGGCAGCATGGCGTAGGTATTGCAGCCCCTGGGGTTGTACTTCATGGTGCACGAACCCAGCGGGTAGAACTGCGTGTCGATGGAGAAATTCCGCTGCGACAGCCGCGTGTAGTGGCGCACCGCATCCAGTTCGGAGACTTCCGGCAACTGCGGACGGGAATCGCGGAGCATTTCCGGGGGCAGGTCCACCGCTGCTCCGGCCTCGGGTACCTGCGCGCCCGCCAGGCGCCCGGAGCGCCCCAGTTCGAATACCAGCGGTTCGCTCATGGTCCGTCTCCGATCCCGCCGATGGCGCTGCCAAGCGCCTCGACGTAGCGGTGAATGTCCTGCCCGGTCCTGGTCTCGGTGGCGCAGACCAGCACGGCGTCGCCCAGTTCCGGGTACCAGCGCCCGAGGTCGGCGCCGCCGAGAATGCCCTGCGCCCTGAGCCGCTCGAGCACCTCGTTCCCCGACACCGGCAGGCGCAGCACCACTTCGTGGAAGTGGGGTGAGGCGAACGCCACGGACACGCCGCCGATGGATTGCGTGCCCGCCGCCAGCGCCGCGGTGCGGGCGTGACAGAGCGCGGCCACGCGCCTCAGCCCCACCGGCCCGACCAGGCTCATGTAGATCGTGGCGGCGGTGACCATCAGGCCCTGGTTGGTGCAGATGTTGGACGTGGCGCGGGAGCGCCGAATGTGCTGCTCGCGCGCCTGCAGCGTGAGCGTGAATCCGGGCTTGCCGTCCACGTCCACGGTCCGGCCGACCAGCCGGCCCGGCAGTTGGCGCACCAGCGCCTGGCGGCAGGTGAGAAAGCCGAAGTAAGGTCCGCCCGAACTGAGCGGCACGCCCAGGGGCTGCCCCTCGCCGCAGGCGATCGCAGCCCCCTCCCGGCCCCATTCGCCGGGGGGCTTGAGCAGCCCCAGCGCCATGGGATTGACCACGCCGACGGCGAGCGCACCGTTGTCCGCGGCCCAGTCCGTCATCGTGTCCACCGGTTCCAGGACGCCGAAGACGTTGGGCTGCGGTATCACCACGGCGGTGACGTCTTCGCCGGCATGATCGTCCAGGGCGCCGGTATCGGTATGTCCGCCGGCCGGATCGTACGGCAGGTCGACGAGGTCGACCCCCTGGGTGGACGTGATGGTTTCAAGCACGGCCCGGTAGTGGGGATGCAGCGCACGGGGCACCAGCACGCGCCTGGACGTCGACCGGCGGTTGCACCTCACCGCCATCAGCACCGCCTCGGCCAGCGCGGACGCGCCGTCGTAGTGCGAAGCGTTGGAAACATCGAGCCCGGTCAGGCTCGCCATCATGGTCTGGTACTCGTAGATGACCTGCAGGGTGCCCTGGCTGGCCTCGGCCTGGTACGGCGTGTAGGCGCTGTAGAACTCGCCGCGGGTCGTCAGCTCCCATACGGCCGCGGGAATGTGGTGTTCGTAGGCGCCGGCGCCGAGGAAATTGAGCGCCATCTCGTCGCGGGCGGCGCGCCGGCGCATGAGGCGTCCCACCTCCGACTCGGTCATCGCGTCGGGAATGCCCTCAAGCGATTCCAGTCTCAGGTCGCCGGGGATCTCCTCGAACAGCTCATCGATCCCGGCGACGCCGATGGTCTTGAGCATGGCATCGGTGTCGGCCCCGGTGTGTGGAATGAACGGCATCGCCTAGTCGTCCATTTCCGCCAGGACCCGCTCGTAGGCTTGCGCGTCGAGCAACTCTTCCAGGTCCGCGGGCGAGGCCGGGGTCATGCGGAACAGCCAGCCCTCGCCGTAGGGATCCGCGTTCACCAGTTCCGGCGACTCATCCAGCGCGAGATTGACTTCGGCAATGTTCCCGGCCACAGGGGAATAGACGTCCGAGGCGGCCTTCACCGACTCCACCACCGCACAAACATCGCCCGTCTCCACATCCCTGTGCATCTCGGGCAACTCCACGAAGACCAGATCCCCGAGCGCCTCCTGCGCATGATCGGTGATGCCCACGACCGCGGTGCCGTCGTCGGTCTCCGCTATCCACTCGTGGTCCCTGGTGTACTTCAGGTTTTCCGGAATGTCGCTCATGGCTTTTGCTCCTCAGTCATCCGGTTCCAGGTCCACCAGAATCGAGCCGTTGCGCACGAACGGTGGTTTGACAACGCGGACGGGCAGTTTGCGCCCGCGAATGAAAACATGGCAGGGGTTCCCCGTACCCGCCGGCACCCTGGCCAGCGCGATGGCCCGGCCCAGCGTGGGCGAGAACGTGCCGCTGGTGACCACGCCTTCGCCGGCCGGCGACGCCACCGGGTAGCCGGACCGGAGCACGCCTCGGCCTTGAAGGATCAGGCCCGCCTGCACCCTCGAGGCGCCTGCCCGAAGCCGCTCCTCAAGCGCCCGGCGGCCCGTAAACCCGCGGTCGCCGCCGAAGTCCACGGTCCACTTGAGCCCGCATTCCAGCGGTGTCACGGACTCGTCCATGTCCTGCCCGTACAGGTTCATCCCGGCTTCGAGGCGCAGGGTATCCCGGGCGCCCAGGCCGCAGGGGACGACACCGTGCTCCCTGAGTGCGTCCCAGAACGCTTCGGCCTGTTGCTCCGGCAACATGATTTCCAGGCCATCCTCGCCTGTGTACCCGGTCCTGGCCAGCATCCACCCGCCGGCGTGTACGGCGGTAAACGGAAGTAGTGCGCCGACATCGGCCTCACCCGGTGCCAGGGGCGCCACGACCCGGCGAGCCTCCGGGCCCTGCACGGCGATCATGGCCAGATCCTTCCGCTCGGTGAGGTCCACGTTGAATCCGGCCACCTGATCGTCGAGCCAGGCCAGGTCCTTGTCGCGGGTGCCGGCGTTGACGATCAGGCGGTAGCTGTCGCCGGCGAAGCGGTACACGATCAGGTCGTCCAGGATCCCGCCACGATCATCCAGCATGCAACTGTAGAGCGCCGTGCAGTCGAAGCGGCCGCGCCGGCGGTCCAGCCTGGCGACATCGTTGGCCAGGAGCCGCTGCAGGTACGCCTTCGCACCGGGACCGGCGGCATCCACGATGGTCATGTGTGATACGTCGAACATACCCGCGGTGCGGCGCACGGCGTGATGCTCGTCGATCTGGCTGCCGTAGGCCACCGGCATGCGCCAGCCGGCAAACGGGGCCATGCGGGCGCCGGCTTTCAGGTGCGCTGCGTGCAGTGGCGTGCGTTTCAGTTCGCTCATCGCTTTCCGGCCATCCGGCGGGGCTGTTCCCGCCCCCGATCAACCCCGTCCGGCCGCTTTCCGGACACAAAAAAAGCGGCGGATTCGCGCGCCGCAACTGTTGTGCCGGCTCGATCCGCCGCTTCTCTGTCCTGGTACCTGAGAGATTAGGCGTCTGGCGCCGCTCACCTTCGGTGGACCCCGCAGGGCCGCTCTCCAGAGCCAATCCGAATCAGCCGTCCTTTTGCCTGAGCGTTTCCAAGCGGTGGTTGCGCCTTCGGCGCTTCGCTCTCCACGCCCGTCAGAGGCGTTGTGGAGCGAAGTCTCTCCGATCGATTCGTCCGATTGGTGCGGTCATTTTAACTTATTTCTACCCCGGATACCTGCCTTGCAATCATCCGATTTCGCCGATACGGGAAGCCGGTGTGCGGCGTTCCTGGCGGCGCCCCCGCGGTTGTGTGCGGACAGCCCTTGTTCGCTCAACTTCGCCCGCCATCCCTGGCGGGCTCAGATCGGCGCGCGGCGCTCCTGGCCATCCATGGCCCCGCGCCGCGCACACGACGCGAACAAGGGCTGTCCGCACACAACCGCTAACCACCTACACTGACCGCCGCGCAGTCGCGGGTAGGTCGCCCCGCAATCCCAGCGCTTCGTTCATGAACAGCCCCTTCAGTAGCGGCGCCGAGTTGACCGCGCTCAGCCCCGCTGCCCGTAGCTGCGGCATGGCCGGCGCCGATAGGCGGAACAGCCGGTGCAGGCCGTCCAGGGCCAGCAGCATCTTCAGGTTCTCCCCCTTGCGGCGGCGTTCGTAGCGGCGCAGGACCCTCAGGTCGCCCGGATCTTCGTCTCGGGCCAGCGCCTCGAGGATGACTTCCGCCAGCACCGCCGCGTCCAGCAGCCCCAGGTTCATTCCCTGCCCCGCCAGCGGATGCACGGTGTGGGCGGAGTCTCCCACGAGCGCTACTCGAGGGCGGCAATACTGGCTGGCGTGGATGGCCCGCAAGGGGAAGCTCGCGCGCCGCGAGGCCGACTGGATGCGCCCCAGCACGTCGCCCGCGGCCGTTTGCAGTTCGCCCAGGAAATCGTCTTCGCCGGCCCGGCACAGGGCTTCGGCATGCTCCGACCCGGTGGACCACACCACCGAACTGCGGCCATCCAGCAACGGCAGGAATGCCAGCGGACCGTCCGGCAGGAAACGCTGCCAGGCCGTTTCCCGGTGGCTGCGCCCGGTCGCCACGTGGGTGACCACGGCGCGCTGGCCGTAGGAGAATTCAGTTACCGGGAAGTTCAGCTGCTCGCGAATCGGCGAATCGCTGCCGTCGGCGGCGATCAGTGCGTTGGCGGACACTGTCTCACCGTCCTCTGTAGTGACCCGGACAGCCCGCTCGCCGGTTTCCACGGATTCGATCCTCGCACCGAACGCCACCTTGACGGATGTGTCCTGCAGCACCTGCCGTATCCGGTCCCGGCACAGGACGTCCTCGACGATGTGCCCGAGGTCGGGTTCGCCGGTGTCGGCGCTGTCGAAGGTGAGCGTGCCGGCGCCGGCATGGGACTCTCCGTGCCAGACCCGCATGAGACGGTACGGGCTGGCGCGCGCCTCGGCGATGGCGTCCCAGGCGCCCAGGTTGGCGAGGATGTTCTGGGATGCGCGGGAGAGCGCATAGACTCTCAGGTCCATGGACCCGGGGTTCCACTGCGGTGCGGGCCGGGGCTCGTACAGCCGGATCTCGAGGTCATTCGCGCCACGTCCGAGCAGGGCCGCCAGGGCCAGGCCCACGGGCCCGCCGCCGGCGATGACCACGGTGCGCTCAGGATGTCCCGATGCGTTCAAGACGTGAGCCGCAATCCGCGGGCCAGGCGCGACACCCGGCCACCCAGACCCATGGCCTGCCGGGCCAGCCAATGCTTGGCGCCCGGCACAAGGTCGAATGCCATCAGTCCAAGTCCCCGGGAGACCGCCAGGGGCGCGGCATCGATAGTGAACAACCTCATCAGTCCGTGGGTGAAACCGGCGATTCGGCGCTGATCGGCCGCGCGCCACTCGGCGTACCGGTCGAGCAGCGCCGCCGCCCCGGGGTCGGCTTCGGCGTCGTCGCGCCGGGCGTCGCAGATCAGTTCCGCCAGCGCCGCGATGTCCCGCAGCGCCAGGTTGAACCCCTGGCCCGCCACCGGGTGCAGGCTGAATGCGGCGTTGCCCACCAGCACCGCGCGAGTGGCGGTCAGCGCGTCAGCCCGGACCCTGTGCAGCGGCCAGGCGCTTCGTACGCCGACTTGGCGGATCCGGCCAAGCCGGTAGCCGAAGGCCTTCTGCAACGCGTCGCGGAACGGCGCATCGTCCAGCGCGCCGATACGATCCCCCTCCTCGCGGGGTAACGTCCACACCACCGACATGCGGCCGCGTCCCAGCGGCAGCATGGCCAGGGGTCCGGTGGGCGTGAAGCGCTCGAACGCCCGGCCGCGGTGGGGGATCTCGGTCTCGCAATTGAGGATCACGCCCATCTGGCCGTAATCGTCCCGGCGCACGCCGATGCCAAGCTCGCCGCGCACCCGGGAACGCGCGCCGTCCGCCGCCACAAGCAGCTGCGCCCGGATCGTCCGGATCGACCCTCCGGTGCTGACGCGGGCCGTGACGCACGACGCTTCGACCTCGAAATCCTCAAGGCGGCCCGGCGCCAGACAGGTCACGGCCTCGGCCTCGCGGACCTTCGGCCAGACGACCCCGGTCAGAACGCGATTCTCCACCGTATAACCCAGCGCGCGAACGCCTTCCCGGGAGGCGCGCAGCCGCGACGCTCCGAAACGCCCCCGTTCGGAGATGTGGATGGTCCGGATGGGTTCGGCCTCGCCGGCGATGCCGTCCCACAAGCCGAGGCCGTCGAGGATCCGCCGGCTGGCACTGGCCAGCGCCGTGGAGCGGTCGTCGAATCCGGGCGCTTCAAGCCGCCCGGGTGCGCGTTCCTCCACCAGTACGGTGGAAACCGGGATCTGCGCCAGGGCATGGGCCAGCGTCGAGCCCACCAGGCCGCCGCCGACAATGAGGACGTCACACTCGGTCGGCATGGATCGCGCGCTTCCGGCCGGCCCGGAGAAACTCAATGGGTCCGGCCCATGAACGCCTCGATTTCTTCAGCGCTCGAAGGCAGGTCCCGGCTCAGGATGCGGGGTCCGTCGCGGCTCAGGTGCACATCGTCCTCCAGACGAATACCGATGCCCCGCCAGCGGGCGGCGGCCTTTCCGGCGTCGGCCGAAACGTAGATGCCCGGTTCCACGGTCATGACCATCCCCGGCTCCAGCAGGCGCCACTGCTGCGCGACCTTGTAGTCGCCCACGTCGTGTACGTCTATGCCCAGCCAGTGCCCCGTCCTGTGCATGAAGTAGGGCTTGCAGGCTTCCTTTTTCAGAAGGTCTTCAAGCCGCCCCTCGAGGATCCCCAGTTCCTTCAGGCCGCGGGTGATTTCGCGCACGGCGGCATCGTGGGGATCGTTCCAGTGATTGCCAGGAAGCACCTTGTCCACCGCGGCGGCGTGGGCGGCGTGGACGATGTCGTACAGTTCCCGCTGGGGCTCGCTGTAGCGGCCGTTGACCGGGAACGTGCGGGTAACGTCGGACGCGTACATGCGGTACTCGCAGCCGGCGTCGATGAGCACCAGGTCGCCGTCCACGAGGGGGGCCCGGTTCTCGGTGTAATGCAGGATGCAGGCGTTGGCCCCCGCCGCGACGATGGGCGTATAGGAACACTGGGCGCCGTGGCGGGCGAACTCGTGGCGGAACTCGGCCTCCAGTTCGTATTCGTGCATGCCCGGCCTGCAGACCTTCATCGCCCGCCGGTGCGCGGCCACGGCGAGCTTTGCCGAGCGCTGCATGATGCGAATCTCCGCGCGGCTCTTGAACAGGCGCATCTCGTGCAGGAGGTGATCCAGGGACACCAGTTCGTCCGGTGCGCCGCTCCTTTGCCGGTTGCTCTGCAGCCGGTGCATCCACTCCATCAGGCGCCCGTCGAAGGCGTCGGAGGCGCCCATGGCGTAGTAGACCCGCTCGCTGCGTTCCAGCAGCCCGGGCAGAATGTCGTCGATATCGTCGATGGGGAAGGCGTCGTCGGCCGCATGATCGGCCACCGCGCCCGCGGGGCCTGCGCGGATGCCGTCCCACAGCTCCCGTTGCGGGTCGCGGTCCCGGCAGAACAGGATGAACTCCCCCTCGGGCCGGCCGGGCACCAGTACCGCCACGGATTCGGGCTCCCCGAATCCCGTCAGGTAGAAGAAATTGCTGTCCTGGCGATACTCGTAGTTCGTGTCGCGGCTGCGTCTCCGTGCGGGGGCCGCCGGCAGCACGGCGATCCCGCCGGGCCCCATGAGTTCCATCAGGTGACGGCGGCGTCTGGCGTATTCCCTGGATGCCGCGGTTTGCGCAGTCAAGGGGTCCCTCTCCATCGTGTGGGGCGGACAATGCTACCACTGCGCGGCTCGTTGTTGACCCCTGTAGCTACCCGGTTCTATAGTGACTCGATGAGCTCCGACGGCGGCAATCACCACTTCGAACTGGAACTCCAGAGGCTGGAAAAACGGCTGGATGAGTTGCTTGTCATCTGCCGGCAACTTCAGGACGAGAATGTCTCGCTGCGGCAGCGCCAGGACAGCCTGATGGAGGAGCGGGCCAAGTTGATCCAGATGAACGACCAGGTGCGTTCGCGCGTGGAAGCGATGATCACCCGGCTCAAGGCAATGGAGAACCCGACGTGAGCGAAATGTTCGCGCACATAACGATCCGGATACTCGAGAAGGAGTACCAGGTCTCCTGTCCCGCCGAAGAGAAGGCCAACCTGCTGGCGTCGGTGGAGGTGCTCAACAAGAAAATGCGCGAAATCCGCGACAGCGGCAAGGTGATCGGGCTGGATCGCATCGCGATCATGGCGGCGCTCAACTTGGCCAACGAATTGTTGAAGCGTACCGGGGACGATCGCCAGCTCAAGGACGTGTTCGTTCCGCGCGTCCGGGCCATGAGCGAACGCCTCGATGCGGCGCTGAAACCGGACCGCCGGTTGAACTCCCAGTGACGGAACGAACCGGCAACAAGTTATGGCGCTCCCTGTAGCGTGCGATGCGGATTGGACAGACTTTCGACCCTAAATCTTGATCCAGGGGTTGTGTTCTGTCGGTGGCGTTGTGCAGATCCGGCCTTGCCGGGTAGCCTGCAACCACCACGGCTTACCCCACCTGGTGCTCCGGTTCGAGAGCAACAGTCCGCGACGGCGCCAACGGGGAGCGTTTTCCTTCAGGGAGCATCCGGCCCCCGTGCCTGAGCACGACGCCGCAAGCGGCTCCAGGGGCGCCGGCTCCCGCACCGCCCTGCGCCGCCGGATCCGGGAACGGCGCAGAGCCTTGTCCGGGGCGCAGCGGCAGGCCGCGCAACAGCAGGCCGAGCGCCGGTTGCGGCGATTGGCGCCGCTTTGGCGAGCCCGGTCCGTGGCGATCTACCTGGCCGTGGACGGCGAAGCCGATCCAGGGACAATCGCCGCCGGCGCGCTCATGCGGGGGCAGCGGGTCTACGCCCCGGTGTTGCACGGCGAGTCGCTGAGATTCGCCCGGCTAACGGGCGAAACACCGCTGCGCAGAAACCGTTTCGGCATCCTGGAACCGGCCGCCGCGGACTGCATCGACCCGCGGCAACTGGACGTGGTCCTCACGCCCCTGGTGGCGTTTGACGATGCGGGCACCCGAATCGGGATGGGCGGCGGCTACTACGACCGCTGCTTCAGCTTCCTGAAGCAGCGCATACGCTGGATCAGGCCCAAGCTGATCGGCCTTGCCTACGAATTTCAGCGTCTGCGGACGGTTTCCCGCAGCGACTGGGACGTCCCGCTCTGGGCGGCGGTCACCGACCGGAGCATCTACCGTTTTCACACCGAGGGCACAGCAGCATGAAGTATTGGCTGATGAAATCCGAACCGGGCGAGTTCAGCATCGACGACCTCGAGGCCGCACCGGGCGGCGAGACGTTCTGGGACGGGGTGCGCAATTACCAGGCCCGAAACTTCATGCGCGACGACATGAAGGTGGGCGACGGCGTGCTGTACTACCACTCCAACTGCCCCGAAACGGGCGTGGTCGGCCTCGCCACCGTATGCCGCGAAGCCTACCCCGATCACACGGCCTTCGACCCCGAGGACAAGCACTACGACCCGAAGAGCGATCCGGACAACCCGCGCTGGTGCATGGTGGATATTCGCTTCGAGCGCAAGTTCGAGCGGGTCGTCCTGTTGCGCGAACTGCGCCAGTACGCGGATGGGCCGCTCAGGGACATGCTGCTGCTGCGCCGCGGCAACCGCCTTTCGATCACGCCGGTGACCGCAGGGGAATGGGACTTCATATTGAGCCTGGAATGACTCCGGGGATCAGCCAACGAAACCGCTGGGACGCCACCGGGAGGTGCGCACGTGACATCTGACGAAAAGAAGGAACGCGCTGCCCTGGCCGCTCTGGAACAGGTTCGCGGCGGCATGACGCTGGGCGTGGGTACAGGCAGCACCGTGAACTTTTTCATTGACGCGCTGGCGTCCCGGGCGCCCAGCCTCAAAGCTGTCGTCTCAAGCTCCGAGGCCTCCACGGCCCGGATGCAGGGCCACGGCATCCAGGTGACGGAACTGGCGCGCACCGCGGACATCGACCTCTACGT
>VYEH01000234.1:22015-23718 GCA_009843005.1 Pseudomonadota bacterium
GCACCGTTACCTCATCAAGGGCGGCGGCGGCGCGCTGACCCGGGAGAAGATCGTGGCGGGCGCCAGCCGGCGCTTCGTCTGCATCGCCGACGACACCAAGCTGGTGGGCGTACTCGGCAGGTTCCCGCTGCCGGTGGAGGTCATCCCCATGGCCCGATCCTACGTCGCCCGGCAGATGTTCAAGCACGGTGGCCAGCCAATCTGGCGGGAGGGCTTCATCACCGACAACGGCAACGAAATCCTCGACGTCCACAACCTGAAGATCACCGACCCGCCGGCTCTCGAGACCGAACTCAATCAGATTCCGGGCGTGGTCACCGTCGGAATCTTCGCGCACCGCCCCGCCGACGAGTTGCTGATCGCGGATAACGAAGGGGTCAGGTCGATTTAACAACTCTGACCGTCAAGACTTGCGAATTATGAACTGAATTCGTCGGCCGAACCCAGGCTGGCACGCAGCACCAGCCAGGCCATGACCGCCGCCGCCAGCGACCCGACGACGACGCCCAGCCGGTCGGCGGCGAAATAGTCGCCGCTGCCGTGCTCGAAGGCGAGACCGGCAATGAACAGGCTCATGGTGACGCCGATGCCGCACGCGAACGAGACGCCCACCAGCCGCGCCCACGTCACCTCCGGCGGCAATCTGACCCACCCTGACAGGACGGCGACGCCAACGAAGCCGACGATGCCGATCGGTTTACCGAGGAACAGTCCGGCGATGATGCCAAGCGTGACCGGATGCACCAGGCTGTCCATGGTGAACCCCGAAAGCGAAAGTCCGGCATTGGCGAACGCGAACAGGGGCAGGATCGCGAACGCGACGGGCACGTGCAGGTCGTGCTCCAGCCCACGCAGCGGCGAGCGGCCGTCGGCATCGCGCATGGGGATGCAGAGCGCAATCAGGACGCCGGCGAGCGTGGCATGGACGCCGGAATTGAGCACCGCGATCCAGAGCGCGACGCCGATCAGCACGTAGGCGGTCACGTTCGTCACGCCCAGGCGGTTCAGGGTGACGCCCCCTGCAAGCGCCGCCGCGCCGACCGCGAGAGCCGCCCACGACAGATCGCCCGAGTAGATAATCGCGATGATCAGGATGGCCGCCAGGTCGTCGAAGATGGCCAGTGTCAGCAGGAACCCCTTCAGCGGCAGCGGCACACGACGCCCGAACAGGCCGAGCAGCGCCAGCGCGAAGGCGATGTCGGTGGCCACCGGAATCCCCCAGCCGTCCAGCGCCACGGGGTCGTTCCAGTTGATGGCCGCGTAGATCGCCGCAGGCACCGCCATACCGCCAAGCGCACCGACGCCGGGCAGAACGATCTGGGCCGGCGTTGACAGTTCGCCCTCCAGGAATTCGCGCTTGACTTCAAGGCCGATCAGGAAGAAGAACACCGCCATCAGGCCGTCGTTGATCCAGAGCAGCAGCGGTTTGCTGATCGCCAGCGCCCCGACCTGCACCGCCACCGTCGTGTCGAGAAGCGCGTCGTAGAGCCACGACAACGGCGAATTGGCGATCAGAACGGCCGCTACGGCCGCCGCAAGCAGCAACAGGCCGCCCGCGGATTCGAGCCGGATGAATTCACGGACGGCGGACGACAGTGGCGAAGACTTTCCGAGTGTGCGCATGACCGTCATGTGCCCGGAATGGACCCTGTGTGCTTAGCGAGACATAGCTTACACAGTATTCCGGAGACATGGTTTACACA
>VYEH01000320.1 GCA_009843005.1 Pseudomonadota bacterium
GCGGGTATGAAGCGGTCGGATGCATCTGCCGCATCCAATTCTCTACCCAACCGACAGGAATCTGTCGGCTGGACGGAGGAATTTCACGGCAGGAAAATCACCCCAAGGCCGCCGGCATTCAGGCAGCGCCGTAACGCGGCAACGCGGTGCCGATCATGCAATCCCGTGTGACCAGGCCGGCCAGTTCCAGTTCGGTCAGGTGTTCCGTGCCTTCCGGGCGCATGGGAATCACGATGTAGCGCAGGTCCGCGGTGCTGTCGTGCACTCGCACCTCGACCCCGTCGGGAATTTGAACGCCGAATTCCGCTAACACCGCGCGCGGTTCGCGCACCACGCGCGAGCGGTAGGCTCGTGACTTGTACCAGCCCGGGGAGTCGCCGAGCAGCCCGATCGGGTAGCAGGAGCAAAGCGTGCAGACCAGGACATTGTGGAGCGCCGGCCCGTTGGCGACGGCAACCACCCGTGTGGAGCCGATGTACAGGCCGAGTTCCGCAGCGGCTTCGTTGACGTGTTCCATCGCGCGGGAAGCGAAGGCGGCATCGGTCCAGCATCGCGCGACCTGGCGCGCACCGTCGGCGGGCGTCCTGGACGCCCAGTAGTCCAGCGCGCTAGCAACATCGGCAGGTGTGATCACCCCCTTCCGAACCAGTAGCGCCTCGACGGCGGCAGCCATCAACTGATCGTGGGACCAGGGTTGGTCTTCGCTGTCGGGCTGCCCGGGATGCGGGTGGTGGCCGCTCATGGGCGATTCCCCGGTTCAAGCCAGTGTTCGTAGATGTCTGCCACCAGGGTGTCGTCCGCACAGCCCGTGTAGTCCGGCCAGAGATCATGCTGGCGAAAGCGCACCCGGTACAGCGGTTCGGGCGCACCTACTCGTCCGTAGGCTCGCTCCTCCGCATTTGGGAATGGCCCGGTAATCTTCACCACCTCTCCGGTATGTCCGCGCGTGTAGTAGGGTGCGCGGATGTGGCCGGGCGGGAAATGTGCCTGCACCAGGACCCGATCACCATACCCGTATCGGCTTGTAGCCGGACCGCCGTCACCGTATCGACGTCTGGCCGGCTCGCCCTGCCTGCGTTGGCCAGTGTTCGGGCCGCGGCTTCGATTGCGGTTCATGACGGACCGTCCCTTTGCCAGCCTTGTTCGATCTCGGCCATCTTCGCGTCAATTTCGGCCTCGCTGATCACGCCCTTCTCCGTGAGTATCGCCGCCATGGACCGGGTCCAGCGTTCGAAGTAACCGAGGCGGTCGTAGTCCTCGGGCGGCAGGTCCTCGATGCCACGGCGCAATTCATCCACGTTCATGGGGGAGTCAGGATTGCGGACCAGTAGCTGCACCACAGCCTTGACACGCTTGTGCCAGGGCTCGTCAGCCGCTTCTTGCTGATCGACGGGACCTGCGTCCAGACCTCCCATATCGTGATAGCGTCTTAAGTTAGTCACGCAATTAATTGATTCATTTGAAATATTGGCAACAGGATCGCCAAGACGATAGCCAGCACAATGAGACCCATGAAGATAATTAGCGCTGGCTCCAGAACGCTCAGCATCGTCCCCAGCAGGCTGTCCATCTCGTTTTCCTGGTGGCCGGCGGCGCGTTCGAGCATGGCGTCCAGTTCCCCGGACGCCTCGCCGCTGGAAATCAGGTGGATGCTCATCGGAGGGAACAGCCTCGACAGGGCCAGCGCGCGTCCGATGGCCCCGCCTTCCCGGACCCGTACCGTCGCTTCCTCGACCGCGTCGCGCATGGGCAGGTTGGTCACCACCGATCCGCCGATTCTCAGCGCCTCCAGCACGGGAACCCCGCTCGACGTGAGGATGCTCAGCGTGCGTGTGAACCGGGCGGTGTTGATGCCGCGGCTGACCCGGCCGAAAACCGGCAGCGCCAGCAACCAGCGGTGGTAACGGCGGCGGTTGTCCTCACGGCTCAGAAGCCGGTTGACCGCCACCGCAACGGCGGCGATGCCGCCGAGGACCAGCCACCACCAGTCCTGAAGGAAAGTCGAGAGCCAGATCAGCATGCGGGTGAGTATCGGCAGTGTCTGGCCGGTGGTCTCGAAAACGCCCACCACCTTCGGCACGACATACACGAGCATCAGTACGACGATGGCCAGGGCCAGGCCCGTCAGGACCGTGGGATAGATCAGCGCATGACTCACCTTCTGCCGCAGGCTGTGGCGCGATTCGGTATAGTCGGCCAGCCGCTCCAGCACCGAGTCCAGCTTGCCGGCCTGTTCGCCCGCGGCAACGGTCGCGCGATAGACGTGGGGAAATGCGTTTGGAAAACCTTCGAGACCCGACGCCAGGGTGTGCCCCTCCAGCACCTTGGCGCGCACGCCCAGCAGGATGCCCTTGATCCTGGGCCGCTCCGACTGCTCGCTGACCGCCAGCAGGGCTTCCTCCAGCGGCAGGCCGGCCCGGACGAGCGTGGCGAGTTGCCGGGTCAGCAGCGCCAGGTCCAGCGCGGACACGCGCCGCACGAGGGAGAGTCGCCTGAACTGCGCCGGGGATCTGGATTCCACTTCCGTGACCCGAACGGGCAGCAGTGACCGCTCGCGCAGGTACTGGCGGATCTGGCGCGGCGTATCGCCCTCGAGGATGCCTTTATGCTCCTTGCCGCGTTGGTCAACGGCGACGTATCGATAGGCTCCCATGGCTAATACGGCTTTCCCGGATTCAAGGAAGAACGGGACCGACTCGATGAGATACGCGCGTTGGAGTGCACGTGGCTATCATAAAAGGTCCCGACTCCCGATGCATTCGAGATGATTGAAGCCGCGCTCAGCGCACTCCTTATCGTTTTCGATCCGGCGCGACTCGGAATCGTGGCGCTGGGCGTGGCCATCGGCCTGTCGCTGGGCGTAATTCCCGGGCTGAGCGGCATCGTGGGGCTTTCCTTGCTGTTGCCCTTTACGTTCGACATGGATCCGTTCACCGCGCTTGCCTTCCTGGTGGGATTGCAGGCCGTGGTCGCCACGTCGGACACCATCCCGGCGGTGCTGTTCGGAGTGCCCGGCACCGTCGGATCCGCCTCGACGATTCTCGACGGCCACCCCATGGCGAAGCAGGGACTGGCCGCGAGAGCGTTCGGCGCCGCCTTTTCCGCGTCCGTGCTCGGCGGTCTGCTGGGTGCGCTGTTTCTCGCCTTCAGCATCCCGCTGCTGCGACCCTTCATCCTGAGTTTCGGTTCGCCGGAACTACTCGCGTTCTGCATTTTCGGGCTGTCGCTGATCGGCGTACTGAGCGGCGGGAACCCGCTCAAGGGGCTTGCCGCCGCCGGAATCGGCCTGATGGTCGCCACGGTGGGGGAGGAGCCCAATACGGCCATCGAGCGCTGGACGTTCGGTTCGCTGTACCTGCTCGAAGGCATCCCGCTGGTGCCGTTGGCGCTCGGGCTGTTTGCGCTTCCGGAGATCGCCGACATGGCCATCGCCCGAAAGCGTCTGAGCCGGGGCCACGATCTGGCCATGGGCTGGGGTCAGTTGGCCGGAGTCCGGGATACCTTCCGCAATCTGTTTCTCGTATTGCGCGGGTCGGGTATCGGCAGCGTGCTCGGCGCCGTTCCGGGGATCGGTGCGCCGGTCATTCCATGGATATCGTATGGGCACGCCATGCGGACCGAGAAAGGCGCCGCGGAGAGTTTCGGCAAGGGTGACGTGCGCGGCGTGATCGCGTCGGAAAGTTCCAACAATGCCAAGGAGGGCGGGGCGCTGGTGTCCACGATTGCGTTCGGGGTACCCGCCACGGCCGCGATGGCGCTACTGCTGGGCGCCTTCCTGATCCATGGCCTGGCGCCCGGGCCGGACATGCTGACGTCAAGGCTCGACGTGACCTACACGCTGGTCTGGACCGTGGCGATCGCCAATGTACTGGGGTGCGCAATCTGTCTCCTGTTTGCCCGGCAGTTCGCCTCCATCGCCCGGATCAGGCCCGGAATCCTCGCTCCCGTGGTGCTCTCGATCACGTTCATCGGCGCATTCCAGGCCACGCGCCAGTGGGGCGACCTGGTTGCCCTGCTGGGATTCGGTGTGCTCGGATGGGTCATGAAGCGGGTCGACTGGCCGCGCCCGCCGCTGTTGCTGGGCCTGGTTCTCGGCGGGCTGCTGGAACGCTACATGTTCATTTCCTTCCAGCGATACGGAGCCGAATGGCTGACGCGGCCGATCGTGGTCGTCGTGTTGCTGGTCACGGCCTACAGCCTGCTCAAGCCCGTGGTGAGCGACCTGCTGCAGCGCACACGCCAGGCCAGGTCCAGGTTGATCCTTGGTTTCAAGCCGGAAACCATCGACGCTGCGGCCGGATTCAATGCGGCCGTGATCCTGTTCTTCGCGGTCGCGATCATCGGGTCCTGGCACTGGGATTTCGGCGCCAGGCTCGTGCCCCAGGTTGTCGGCTGGCTGGGCCTGTTGCTGGCAGGCTGGCAGCTCGCCTGGAGGACTCTTGTGAACGCGCAGGCTGCTGCACCCGGTGATCCGGCGGCCGGCCCGGTGACCGGATCACGCGTTTTCGACGCCGGGTCGGACCTCGGCGACCTGGACCCGCACGAGGCGCGCCGGCGCGCCCTGCGT
>VYEH01000447.1:0-445 GCA_009843005.1 Pseudomonadota bacterium
GATCGTGCTCGCGGTTCACCCGAGCAATTTCCGGATTGTCGGATTCAGCGCCAAACCGGCATTGAAGGAACTCGCCAAGCTTGCCCACGCCAACGAACTGCTGTGCGTGCACGATCTCGGCAGCGGTGCACTGGCCAATGTTCAGCCGATCGCGTCCATGACCGGGGATACGGTCCAGTCGAGCATCGCCTCGGGCGTGGACCTGGTCACCTTCAGTGGCGACAAGCTGCTGGGCGGCCCCCAGGCGGGACTGATTGTCGGTCGTGCGGAACTCATCGATGCGATCAGGCGCAACCCCCTGGCGCGGGCGCTTCGGATCGACAAGCTTTCGCTGGCCGCGCTGGCGGCCACCCTGCGACTCTACCTGCCGCCCAACGACCCGGCGGAGAAAATTCCCATCCTGCGAATGCTCGGCGAGAGCGAATCGAGCATCGCCAAACGGGCG
>VYEH01000447.1:455-4560 GCA_009843005.1 Pseudomonadota bacterium
AACGGGCGCGGCGCCTGCTGAAGCGGCTGCGGGAAATTTCGGGAGTGGACGCCGATATCGCCGACGACGTGACCTACAGTGGCGGCGGCGCCCTGCCCATGGTGGAACTGCCCACGAAGACGATTCGCGTCACCGCCGACGGCGTGAGCGCCGGGGCGCTGGCGAGGCGATTGCGTGAGGCACAGCCGCCGGTCATCGCACGGCTGGCCGACGACCGGCTCGTGCTCGATCCGAGAACGATGCTGCCCGGCGACTCGAAGAACCTGCTGAACGCATTCCGGGAAGCGCTGGGATGACGCGTGGGTAGCTCGGCCAAAGTCTGCATGGAATGGGCCGGCGACATCACCCGCCAGGGATGACATATGGAACCCCCGGCCAATCAAGTCACGCTTGGCGTCATCGGGCACGTGGATCACGGCAAGACGGCGCTGGTTCGGGCGCTGACCGGCATCGAAACGGACCGGCTCCGGGAGGAGCAGGAGAGGGGCCTTTCCATCGTCCTGGGGTTTTCGTATCTCGAATCGTCCCGGGGCGTGATCGACCTGATCGACGTACCCGGCCACGAAGATTTCATCCGCACGATGATCTCCGGCGCCACGGGGATCGACGGGGTTATCCTCGTGGTTGCCGCAAACGAAGGTGTCATGCCCCAGACCCGGGAACATTTCGACATCGCGGAATTGCTCGGCGTGGAGCGCGGACTCATCGTGCTGACCAAGACGGACCTCGTTTCCGCCGACGAACTCGAACTGGCAGAAGAGGACGTGCGCGACTACCTGAGCGGCACTTTCCTGGAAGGCGCGCCCGTGGTGCACACCTCGGCGTTGCGCGGCGAGGGCATGGAAGATCTGCAAGAGGCGTTGGTGGACATTCCGGTGCGCGCCCGGCCGGTGTCGGACGCGGGATTTCATCTGCCCGTGGATCGGGTGTTCGGGATGCGCGGGTTCGGGGTGGTGGTGACCGGCACGCTGCGCGACGGTATCCTGCGCGCCGATCAGGCCGTGGAAATTCTCCCCGGCGGTGAGCCGGCCAGCATACGCGGTCTGCAGATTCACAACCGGCACGTGGATACGGCGTTCCCGGGGCAGCGTGTGGCGGTGAACCTGAGGCACCGGAAGCAGGGCGCATTGAGTCGAGGCGATGTGCTTGCCGCACCCGGCTACCTGCAGCCGGCGCGCCGCATCGATGTCGAACTGCGGGTGCTGCAGCATGCCGGCGAACCGCTCAGGAACGGCGCCACGGTTCGCGTGCTCTTCGGCACCACCGAGGAGATTGGCAAGGTGCGGTTGCTGGGGACGAATGCCCTGGACCCCGGAGATGCCGGCTTGGTGCAACTGCGCTTTCGCCGAAAGGTCGTCGCCCGGCAGGGAGAACGGTTTATCGTGCGTGGCCTCACACCGGTCGTGACCATGGGCGGCGGCAGCATGCTGGACGTGAACGCACCAAGGCATCGCCGGTTCGATTCCGCCGTGGTCACGCGCCTCCGAAGCGCTGTGGCCGGCGATACCGTGGCCCTGGTGCGTGCCAGCCTGGAGGAAGCCGGTCTTGGGAGCATCGACCGCGAGGCTCTGAGACAGAAGTTGGGGCTTACGCAAGCTGACTTGGAGGCGGCCGCCGACTCCGTGGGAGCCATCGAGGTGGAAGGCGGGCGGTTGATGGACGCATCGGCTCACGGCCGTCTCCTGGATGGCATCCACGGCGCCGTCGAGCAATTCCATCGGCAATACCCGCGCCGGCAGGGACTGGCCATGGCAGGCATTCCCACGCTGTTGAAGGCGGATATCGATAAAGCCGCGTTACAACATGCCGTGCATGAACTTCAGTCGCGCGGCGAATTGCGCGATGACGCCTCGATTCTGAGCCGGGTCGATTTCGATCCGCTGGCGAGCCTCTCGGCCGAGGAACGGCGCATGGCGAAGGAGATCGAGGAGTCGTTCCGCACTTGCGGGCTCATGCCCCCGCCGGTGGAATCCGTGCTTCGGGGCGACCGGGTACGCACCGGCGTTCTGCGGTTGCTCACCGACACCGGCGCTCTGGTTCGCCTCAAGACCTACGACCGCAGCCGCCACCTGGTGATGCACAGGGACGTGCTTCGCGACGTGCGGCGCCGACTCGGGGACCGCTTCCCCTATCCGGCCGAATTCACCGTGGCGGATGTCCGGGACGAACTAGGCACTACGCGCAAGTACATCGTGCCATTGATGGAACACCTCGATGCGTCAGGCGTCACCATTCGCACGGGCAATATTCGCCGTCTCCGGGAGCACTGATCCGTTGGTAAGATAGGCGGGCCGATCCGCGAGACTCACCATTGAGCGAGTGGCTGAGATGCGGGTCGCGCGAAACGCGTCATGGAGGTGAATGGAGTCTGGTGACTCCCCTGGTCTTCAAAACCAGTGAGCCGGCGAACCCGGCTGGTGGGTTCGATTCCCATCCACCTCCGCCACTCCCCGGCCGGGTTACGCAGCCTCGAGCACGTGTGTGATCGCGGTCGCCCCCATACCGCCCAGATTCTGGGTCATCGCCACTCTGGCGCCTTCGACCTGATTCCTGCCGGCCGTGCCCCGCAACTGATGTACGGCTTCGACGACCTGGTAGAGTCCCGTGGCGCCCACGGGGTGCCCACGGGACTTCAGGCCGCCCATGGTGGAAATCGGCAGGCGGCCGTCAAGCGCGAGCGCGCCTTCCTTGCCGAGCCGGACCGCCTGGCCGCGCGCCGCGAAGCCGCTGGATTCCAGGCTCAGCGCGGTGATCACCGTAAAGGCATCGTGCGCCTCGAACAGGTCGATGTCCCCGGCGTCCATACCGGCCTGGCAATAGGCACGCCGGCTGGAGCGCTCGGCGGCGGGAAGCCTGAGTTCGGCGAGGCAGTTCCCTGCGGTCAGCGTATCGGAGGCCGCGGCGGACGCCCGGATCCATACCCTGGGCCTGCCCCGGGCGGGAAGCGCCCGGGCGAAGCGGGCCCCGGCCAGGATCACCGCCGCCGCACCGTCGCAGATCGGCGGCGCGTCCATCAGGCGAAGCGGGTCCGCGAGCATCCTGGAGGACAGGTAGCCGTCCATGTCCAGAGGCTTGCGCAGCAGTGCGCGGGGGTTGTTGGCGCCGTTGTCATGGGCCGTGATGGCGAACGGCGCCAGGTCCTCCGGGCTCAGATCGTGGGTGAGGAGGTAGCGGTGCATCAGGGCTGCGTTGAGCCTGACAAACGATTCGCCGAATCGGCTCGATTCGTCCCGGTCCGCCGCAACCGCCAGCGCCCGGGTGCATTCGCCGCGCGGCGCGTGCGACAGCCGCTCCACGCCGCAGACGGCGACGAGGTCGTGGACGCCGCCTGCCACCGCCATGTACCCGATTCGCAGCGCCGCAGCGCCCGAAGCACAACTGGCCTCGAGCGTAAACGCCTCCACACCCGTCAGGCCGCAGGCGCTGGCGCAGAGCGACGCCAACTGCTGCTGGTGCTCCAGCAGGCCCGCCGTCATGTTGCCGAGGTACAGCGCCGAAATGGCTTTGGGCTCCACGCCGGCGTTTTCGATGGCACGGGCGATGGCGGCGTTGCCCAGTTCGCCGGCACTCTCGGCCTGTCCGTGGGTGACCGGCGTCTGCCCGACGCCGATGATGCATACGTCGCTCATTGCAAAAACAATGTAGCGGGTTGCAAGAGCTGACGCCAATACCGTTTTCCTTCAAGCCCCATAAGGTTGTTCAATGTTGCGAACCGCGCTGCGCGGCGCCGCGGCGCACGATCTGCCGTGGTTCGACGCGCATCTCCGGGCCTATGCCGAAATGCACGGGATTGGAGAACTCCCGTCGGAAGACTATCAGTAGGGTCGCCTGAGGCGGTTTGGAGGAGAATGGAGTCGGGTGACTCCCGTGGTCTTGAAAACCAGTCAGCCGGGCGCCTGTGCCTTGTCGATCAGCAACTTGGCGAGCAGTTCCATGGTGCCTTCGACTTTCGCCATCCGTTCGCGCAACGCGGCCATGTCCCGATGAAGGTTCCACAGGAATCCGAGAATGGCGACGCCCACGCCGATAGTGATCAAGGTGCTGGTATCCATGTGCGTAGCATAGCAGCATCAATTGCCGGTCCAAATGTCAGTTTCTCAGTGGA
>VYEH01000124.1 GCA_009843005.1 Pseudomonadota bacterium
TCACCGTGAAGGTCAGGTCGCGCGTGTCCGCGTCGCCCTCGGCTGCGTCCCCAGGCGCGGTGATGGAGAGGGTCGGCGCCGGATTCGCCGTGCCGTTGATCTGGATCTGGATGTTGTAATCGTTGTCGCTACTCCAGGAGTTGGCATTCCAGTTGCGATACAAAGATGCGTCGCCGATGCTCCAGCCGGACGCGGCGCCGGCGTCCTCGGAGTCCGAGGTCGTAAGAGCAATGTCTTCAGCATTACTCAAGCTCCCGACTGCGGTAATGTCGAACACGAACCAGTACTTGGTGTTCACCGCAAGGTCGAGGCCCGAGCCGGACGCCGCGAAGGTGATTGTCTGGTCGCTCCCCGTCGAGATGGAGGGAACCGTCAGGGTGCCGACCTGGGTGCCCGGGCTGCCGCTGGAATCTTCGTGGATGGCGACGGTTAAGGTCGAATGGGTGCCTGCCTGCAGTATTGTGTCGAACTTCAGTTCGACGCCGGTCAGCTTGTAGCCCGTGGGGTTGCCGCCGGTCGTGAACGCCTGAGCGCTGTCTTGGTCGAGTCTAGCTGTTACGGTAGCACTGGTTGTCTGACCGTAAGCGGTGCGGCTCCCCCACCTACCCCTATATATATGGAGTGCGGTTTGCTGACCCTTTCGCCGAGGAGGGTTAGCCGATGCAGGAGACTGAACGCGGTCCCGGCGCCGATTGGGATTGGCTGAACGCCCGGTCGGCTGAGGGGGGTTCGGACCCGGACGCCGACACAGACCCGGACGCGGATCCGGACCCGTGCGCTGAGCGCGAGCCGGGGCAGCGCTGGAGCGCCGAGGAGAAGGCGCGGATCGTGCGCGAGAGCTTCTGGCCTGGACAGAGCGTGAACGAAGTCGCTCAGCGCTACGGTCTCAATCGCAAGCAGTTGTCGGCGTGGCGCACCCTGGCCCGCAAGGGCAAGCTCGCTCTGCCGTCATTGGCGGGGCCGGAGCCCGAGCCGGTTGCCGCGGCCTGCGAGCCTGAGCGCGAGCCGGCCTTCGCCACGCTCGAGGTGGACCCGGCGCCGGAGCCGGCTCGGGACGCGGTCGGTTCGGTGTCGATCGAGGCGCGCGGGGTGATAGTGCGCCTGGACGGTGACATCGGCGCGGGCCGGATCGCGCAGATCGCCTCTTTGCTGAGGGCGCTGCGATGATCGTGGCGGGCTCGGGGTTGAGAGTCGTGGTGGCGACGCGGCCGGTGGACTTCCGCAAGGGTCATGACGGGCTGGTGGCGGTGGTCGAGCACGAGCTCGGTCTGGACCCGTATTCGGGCATCGTGTTCGTGTTCCGCCCCAAGCGCGTCGACAGAATCAAGGTGCTTTATTGGGATGGGACGGGTCTGGTGTTGGCCTCGAAGCGTCTGGAGCAGGGCCGGTTCGCCTGGCCGACGGTCCGCGACGGGGTGATGCGCCTGTCGCGGGCGCAGTTCGAGGCGTTGTTCGAGGGTCTGGACTGGCGCCGGGTGTGGGGGCGCCGGGTGCGCCGGCCGCTCGCGGCGGCGTGATGCCGGGGGGCTGTCCAGCCCCCTTTTTCTGGCCTCCTTTCTTTACTAAGTAGCTGATTCCATGATAGTATTCTGTCATGGAACCGAGCCCCGGCACGGTCGATCTCGCATCGCTTGCGCCGCCCCTGCGGGCGCTGTTCGCGGACCAGCAAGCAGCCCTTGAGACGCTTCAGGGCGAGGTCGTCTCGCTCACCGATCGCAACCGCAATCTCGAAGACCGCAACCGCCGGCTCGAACACCTGGTGCGCGAGCTGCGCCGTGCGATGTTCGGGCAGAAGTCCGAGAAGCTCCATCCCGACCAGCTCCAGCTCGCCTTCGAGGCGCTCGAAGGCGCGCTCGCCGAGGCCGAGGCCGACGCCCCGGCGAGCACGACGCCGACGCCGCGCGCGAAGCGTCCCGCCGCGGAACGCAACCTCGGTCACCTGCCCGCCCACCTGCCGCGCACCTACAAGGTGATCGAACCCGAGAGCACGCTGTGCCCGTGCGGTTGCGGCGAGATGACCAAGATCGGCGAGGACCGCACCGAGCGCCTCGACGTCGTTCCGGCGCAGCTTCAGGTCATCGTCACCATCCGGCCGAAGTACGCCTGCCGCCAGTGCGAGGAAGGCGTCACCCAGGCGCCGGCGCCGGCGCACCTCATCGAGGGCGGGCTGCCCACCGAAGGCATGCTCGCCCATGTGATGGTGTCGAAGTTCGCCGACCACCTTCCGCTGTATCGCCAGGCGCAGATCTATGCCCGCTCAGGCGTCGACCTGCACCGTTCGACACTGGCCTTCTGGGTCGGCAAGGGCTCGTTCGAGCTGCGGCCCGTGTACGAGTGCCTGAAGGCGGAGTTGAAGACGTCGAACCACCTCGGGCTGGACGAGACCACGGTGCGGGTGCTCGACCCGGGCCGGGGCAAGACCAAGACCGGCTACATGTGGACGATGGCACGCGACGAACGAGGATGGAGCGGTCCGGACCCGCCGGGATGTGTGTACGAGTATGTGCCCAGCCGCAGCGGCAAGCATGGCGAGAAGCTGCTCGAGGGGTTCCAGGGAACGGTGCAGGTCGACGGCTATCCCGGGCACAACCGGCTGCGCCGGGAAGACCGCCCGGGCGGGGCGCTGACCCTCGCGGCCTGTTGGACATATGTTGCGGCCAGGATTATGTTGCGGAGAGCCGGCACGGGCGTGCTGGGCCTGAAGATCCTCCACATCCCCGCAACATAATTTTCTGACTCGCAGTCGTTTGCCATGGTCATGTCTCCGACCACAGGGAGATATGACCATGTTCGAGAATCTCTTCACCCGCGGCGCAATCCTCAACAGGTATCGCACTGCGCCGCTCTTCGAGCAACGACGTCGCTATCTCGAGCATTGCGCACAGGCGGGCGCCCGACGGCGCACGTTGCGCGTGATTGCGGCTCATCAGGTCAATCTGGTCCATCTTCTCGATTTGCGGGCAGGCGATCGCGTAGACGTGGCTCGCATCGAGGCCGCGGCCAGGCAATGGTCGCTGCCAGGCGAGCGCCGATGCAGCCAGCCCGCGGCGGCGCAGGCACGGCAGAGATTCGTCGGCCACGCAGTGCGATGGCTGCGCTTCGTCGACCAGCTCGAAGAACCCTGCAAGGTGCAACACGCCCACGCCAGCGAGGTCGCCGTCTTCGCAGCGTGGATGCGTACCGAGCGAGGGTGGTCGGAAGAGACGATTCAAGGGTGCTGCGGCACGGTCGATCGTTTCTTCGACTGGCTCGATGAACGCGGGGTCGCCCTGGCTTCGGTCGGGATCGACGACATCGATCAGGCCGTCGCGCGCTGGCGTGCCCGCAACTACAGCCGGGTCACGATCCACGACTACGCGCAACGTCTTCGCACGTTCTTCCGGTTCGCAGAACGCCGGTGCTGGTGCACACCGGGGCTGGCAGACGGGATCATGCCGTCGCGGTTCCATTGCGGTGAGACGGTCCCCAAGGGGTTGACCCGCGACGAGGTCCTGCGCCTGCTCGCAACCAGCGAGGGCAACCGGCCAGGCGACCGGCGCGACCGCGCCATCCTGATGGTGTTGATCGCCTACGGCTTGCGCGCTGGCGAGGTTGCCGGCCTTCGGCTCGACGATCTGGACTGGGAGGAGGAGATGTTGCGTGTGCGCTGCCCGAAGCCGGGACGCACATATCACTATCCGCTTTCGCGCGGCGTCGCACAGACGATCCTGCGCTACATCCGCGACGTTCGCCCCCCGCGCCCGGAGCGGGCTCTGTTCCTGACGCTGAGTGCCCCAATCCGCCCGATGAGCCGGGGCGCGATTGGTCATGTTGTCAGCAGCCGCCTCGACCGCCTCGGGATTGTCGGCAAGCGCCGCGGTCCACATGCGCTACGCCACGCGGCGGCGCAGCATCTGCTCGACCAGGGCCTGTCGATGAAGGAGGTCGGCGACTATCTCGGGCATCGCAGCGTCTCGGCCACCTCGGCGTACGCCAGGGTGCGGCTCGGCGCCCTGCGCGAGGTCGCCGACATCGACCTGGAGGGTCTGGCATGATTCTCCGGGACGCCATCGACGACTACATCGCCTGGCGCCAAACCCACGGCGCGAGGTTCGACACCGGCGCACGAATGCTGCACTACTTCTGCAAGCATGTCGGCGGCAACATCGGCTGCGACGCGGTCGGCGAAGCGGACGTTCTCGGCTACCTTGCCGGCAACCGCCCGCTCACCCGCTACCGCGCCAACAAGTACGGCGCCCTGGCCGGGTTCTACCGCTACGCGGTCAGCCGTGGCTACGCGACCCGGTCGCCGCTGCCGGCGCCCGATGACGAACCGGGGAAGCCGCGTTCGGCGCCGCCTTACGTCTACTCCCGCGACGAGTTGCGGCGCCTGTTCGGCGCCATCGATGTCAGCCGGCAGCGGCCGGTACAGCTCGATGCCGACACCTTGCGGGCGCTGCTCCTGCTCCTCTACGGCGCGGGGCTGCGCTTCGGCGAGGCGCAACGCCTGACGCTCGACGACGTCGACCTGGCCGATGCGGTGCTGACCGTACGCGACACGAAGTTCTACAA
>VYEH01000461.1 GCA_009843005.1 Pseudomonadota bacterium
CGCACAACGTTGCTACGGTAGCGGCGCAGCGTGATCGCCCTCAGGGGCTGCCGTGAAGCGCCGGGTGAAGGCTTGAGAAAGGCGCCCTGCTTGCCAAAGAGCTGGCTTGTGAGCGCGTTGCGCCGAAGACGCCACCGACGGCCTCATCGTGCGGAAGTATCCCGCCGACCTCCTCGTGGTTCGAGCCGTGGACGCGAGCCGACAAGTAGGTTGCCGAGAATGCACCGTCGCTCACCGGCACGTTGTTCCACAAAATTCCGGTGTGCCGACCGCCTGTCAGCGTATCCTGGATACTGGGGAACGACACATTGATCGCCGGATCGCCGAAGTTGCCGATGGTCACACGGGCGTCACCGCGATCCGTCCGATCGTCATGGTCATGTCCACCTTGGCGATGGCGCTCTGCGCCAAAGTGAAGCAGCGATTACGGTCATCAGTGCGGGAAATCGGGCACCGAGGCGACCTGTACCCTGCCGTGCAGCAAACGTACTGTCTATCGGAGCATGTTCGGTGGCATCGACGTGGTGTGGGATTACCGGTGCCACCGGCCCCACGCAATCAAGCGCCGGAACGTCAATCAGCGCCCGGGCATCCATAGCCGACATCCGCGTCGGCGGTTGGCCGATGCGGCGCAGGTTCACCGAGATCGCACGCCAGCGATTCTGTCGCCAGTCCAGATTGATGACGAATTCGGCGACCACGACGGTCGCTCCCCATTCCGCCGAAACAGTTTGCTGGCAGGTGATGGCGACCATGTTTATGACTGCTACAGCAGGATCACGGCCAAGCTTGCCGTGCCGACCAAAAAACCATTCGTTTTCCGCACGTTGGGTAATGGGCGAACTGGCGGCTCTCATCCAGCCTTCGCGCCACAAGCGGGCGAGTTCAAACTCTCGATAACGGTTGTCCTTTCGTGGCCTCGTTAGAAAATTTTCAAACTTGGTCGGCGATCCACCCAGCCTAATCCTAGACTGCACAAATGAGTCACTCACGATTTAGGCTCCTCTTGTGCAGTATAAATTCCTATAGAATTGTTATCGTTGATGGAAATTTCTGATACAAATGCCGGAATCAGATAGTCACCGCATTCGATCGTAATCCAGACGTCGTATGCCGCGCCGGCTGACCAAGCATTCCCTGTTGAAACAGGCTGCCCACGCCGGATATTTACGGTGAAGGTGCGCTCGCTCGATTACCAAGTTAGCGCTTCCGGAACGTCCCGAAATAGATCATGCAACCCATCTACTAGGGATTGCTGACGTTGCATCTCGCGCCATACCGTTGGGTGGGCACTAGTTGTGATTGCAACGCGTAGGTGCCTGAGTTCGCTCTGGCATGCGCCGTTGTCTCGCACTTCTCGGTACTCGGACAGTCGAGCCCGATACGAGCTGTAGGCTTCTCGACGGGCCGCAAGCAGGACGTCGCGGTTGAGCTTCAATACCTGAATTGAGTATATCGCGCGCATTTCGTCGATTCTCGACAAATTATCCCGGGGAAGAAAAACAAAAGTATCCGAGATTTCGAGGTCGAGAAAATCCAATGGATCCTCATTCCGCGGGTTGATCGGGGCGGGTGAACCGCGTCGCGGCCTGCGCACTCGATCGTTCCGGCCCCGCGTAACGTCAATCAATTTATTCTTCCCAATTACGGCAAATTGATTGTTCTTACCTCCGTTACAGGGTCCGCAGGCGAGAAGATAGTTTTGGGGCTTATATCGAATAGTGCCCGCACCGCGCCAGTCTGCCGCCCGAATCGGCGTCGGTCAGGAGTCCGCGTTCAGGGTGCGGCACGTTGAATTTTCGCACCGCGAAAACCATGTTGACAGTTGCTAGCCGCGTGCGTCGCGAATAAAGTCGCCCCACAGGGAGAACGCCATGACCGACAATTCTGCACGCGAGGCGGCGAAGCATCAGCCGTCAGCGGCCGAAATGCGCGAAGAGATCAAGATCGATGCCACGCTCAACCAACTTGGCGCGGCTGTGGTGCGCGGCGGCGCGGAGCGCAAACCATCGGACACAAAGGAGCAAGGCAATGGCCGAACGGCGTGAGCTTTCGGTCTACCAGCGTAATGTCAAAGAATGGTCAGCGGATCATGCTGGGCAATATGTACTGATCAAACACGATGAAGTCTGCGGCTTCTACGAGAGTTATGACGACGCCTTGACAGCCGGATACGATAGGTTCGGGCTTGAGTCGTTCTTTATCAAGCAGATCAACGTCACCGAACAGGCGCACCACATTACCCGGTTTGTCGATACATGCCGCACTTCACGCGCCGGATAGATCGTGGCGGTCCGACCATCAACGTTCTGTTGACGGTCAGCGCCGCACGTTTCTCAGCGCTGGAGAAAAACGGCAAAAAAGCGCCGAAGCCAATAGTTGCAAATGGGTTGATCGATACGGGAGCAAGTTCAACATGTATCGATCAAGACGTCATTCAGCGATTGGGGCTAATTTCAACTGGGCAAACACACGTCCACACTCCGTCTACAAGGGATGGCCCTGTTCTCACTGATGAATACGACTGCGGACTTCTAATATACGCTCGTACCACAGAAAACCCTTACGCCGTTCCTAACCTACCAGTAATTGAGGCTCCATTACTAGAAATGCAAGGTATTCACACATTGATAGGACGGGATGTTTTATCTAAGTGCATTTTAATTTACGATGGTGTAATGAATACTTATACACTGGCCTTCTAGTCTCTACCTCACCAAATCGCGATAGCGCAGAACCCTTCCTTCCATGCCCCGGACCATTGATCGTAGTTGGTCAATGGTGTCGAGAGGCCTGACATTGTGCCGACCGGCGAACTCGCTGACATAGCGGCCAAGGTGCTTGGCGCTCATGTGGTGGAACGTACCGTAATATCCGCGCTTCAGCATCGACCAAAACGACTCGATTCCGTTGGTGTGTGCCTGCCCGCGAACGTACTCGAACACGCTGTGGTTGACCGCCTCGCGGTCCCGTGGCAGGCCGTGGTAGGCGCTGGCGTCGTCGGTGTAGACCTTGGCGTCCGGCGCCGCGTTGCGGAGCACGAAGCCCTGTAGCGTCGCCTTGTCGGTGTGCTCGACGACCTGGGCGCGAACCTGTTTGGTCGCGCGATCCTTGACGCCGGCGACTGCGGTCTTGCCGTCGGTGCCACGACTCGTGAGATAGGCACGCTTGGCGAGCGGCATATTCTTCCGCTTGCCGCCCATGTAGGTCTCATCGGCTTCGACAGGGCCGTCGAAAGGCTCTCCGTGGTCCGTCCACGCATCGCGGATGCGGTGCGCCATAAACCACGCCGTTTTCTGCGTGACGCCCAGATCGCGGTGCAGCTTCATCGACGACACGCCCTTGAGTGACGTGGCGAACAGGAACAGCGCCAGCGCCCACTTCTGGTAGCCGACGTTCGATGAATCCATCACCGTTTTGGTGCGCACGCTGAATCGCTTGCGGCATGCCTTTCCCCGGCAGCGGTAGGGCATTGTCGCGTGCTTCGCACCGGATAACACTTCCGTCGACCCGCAATGCGGGCAGTGCGGCCCGTCAGGCCAGCGGCGCTCGACAAACCACGCCTCGGCCGCCGCATCGTCCGGGAACATGCGGATCGCGTCGACCAGGGTCATGCCCTTCCGCCACGCTTTGCCCGGTGCTTTCTGCATCACCCGCCTCCGTTTGACCACCTATATAGTGCCCATATCCGGGGTGAATGTCAAGGCACTATTCGATATAAATCCCATAGTTTTCCCACACAAAGACGTCCTCGGGGTAAAGATCCTTCGGCTTGATATGCTCGACTTCGTCACCAACCGAATCCTCGCAGTAACTACACCGTCGAGCGCCCGAACACATGATCGCCAGTCGTTTTCGAATAACCCTAAACACGCCGTTGTCCCGACGGTTGTAGCGCGAAAAGAGTGTCTTGCCCGCTTCCACCTGTTCCGGATAGGGGCCTATAGCGTCAACCTTGGCCTGATAAGCACGCAATCTTGCCGTCGTCGTCGCATCGAGACCGGGGTCGTTCAATTGCAGCATAGGGCAGGCAGCCCGCTGCGTCGTCTATGCTCACGGACAAGCTCACCTGACCGCCCTGCATGCCTTGGTTTGGGTTCTGAGAAGCGCATTTGGGGCTAGCGTGGGGCCGCAGTATTCGCACTGGTTGGCATGGCCGCCCGAAGATCCTCCAGCTCACGCTGTTCTCCGGCAGTAAGGCTGTGCGTTAGGCGTCTACGATTAAGGCGCGCAAGCTGATCAAGCTTATCTCTCGATTGTTCGGATCGGGTGACTTCCGCCCCAAAGAGTTCCGTTCCATAGGCATCCAGTATATTGCCGTCAATAAGACGAGCGAGCTCGGATCCAACGACCCGTCGTAATTCCTCTTTGGAATCGGGCGCAGGGAGCAGCCAGACACTACCGTGCCTCGCAGCGCGGCAGATAATCGGGCTATGAGTGGTCACGATAAATTGCATTCTGGGAACTCGCGCAACGAACCACTCCCCGATGCGTTGTTGCCACGCCGGGTGGAGG
>VYEH01000102.1:0-6434 GCA_009843005.1 Pseudomonadota bacterium
AGCGTGCGGTCCGCGTCGCTGGGCTCGGCCACGCCCGAGGGATGATAGGTTGCATTCACGGTTGTAAACCTCATTGGGTCCCTCCTTCCGATTGCCTACACTGAACAGTCCGAGCAGCCCGGGCCTCGTTTAGAGGCGAGCAGCCCGGCACGCGATCGTTTGGAGGCATGAGTTGATGGCAAGGCGCCGGTTTTTCGACGAAGCGACGTTGACGCGGCTACGCGCGATGCCGGCCTCCGATGCCCTGGCATTGCTGGCGATACACGTCAAGGCCGACCCGAGCTATGTGCCAGTCAAGTCCGATCGCAGCCGACGCTGGCACGCACGCACCACGCGCGGCGAGTTCGAGATCCTGACGACCGGGTGCCAGTGGTACGACATGCGAGCGCGCCGCGGCGGTGGCGGCGCCATCGACCTGGCGATGCATGTTCGCGGCCTGTCTTTTGTGGACGCGGTCAAGCAGTTGATCCGCGAGCGAACCCGCCATCGTTCAGATCATTCGTAAGTCGGCACTGCCGGAGCCGGACGAGGTCGGCGAGCACCTGGCCGGGGCCGCCTCGCAGGCACGTTCGATGGTGCTTCGCGAGCCCAGGCCGGCTGGATTCCCGCTTCTGTTCACGGCCGATTGCCGGCTCATCGAGCCGGCGGTTGACTATCTGCATGAGCACTTCATCCAGCGAGCCCATACCGCCGATACGCTCAGGACCTACGCGGAGATCCTCTACGACTGGTTCGAGACGCTTGAACAGAACGCGATCGCCTGGCGGGACGCGGATGCCGTCGACCTGGTGGCCTACCGCAACCGGATGCTGTCCGAACCGAGCGGGCACACCGGCCGACCGTACCGTATCTCGACCATCAACCACCGTGTCCGTGGCGTGCTCAGGTTCTACGAGTGGCTGGTGCGCAACCGGTACCTGGATGCATCGCCGCTGGCCAGCCAGTCGCGCGATTTCGCACGGGTCAGGCGGCCGCGGCCCGCGCGCACCGCGACCTCGGCAGCCACCGATGACAGCCTGTTCGTGTTGCGGCAGTTCGAACCGCTGCCGCGTCCGTTCACATCGGCGCAGGCATGCGAGCTGATGGCGGCGCTCGCGCCGCCTTACGACCTGATGGCTCGCTGGCAGCTCTACACGGGCTTGCGCGTCAGCGAGTTGCTGCGACTCGACGTCAGCGACGTCGCCAGGCGGGCGTCGTCAACGGCGTCGCACGACGTGATCGAGGTCCTGCGCAAGGGCCGCAAGCGAGGTCATGTGGTGGCCTCGGCGAGCCTGCTCGACGAGACGGCCGGCTACGTCTCGCAACATCGTCGCGCGTGGGTGCGCCGCGCCAGACGCAGGGGATCGACCTCCGATCCGGGCGCATTGTTCGTGAACGCACGCGGTACGGCTGCCGGCAAGAACGCGTATCAACGCCAGGTCAGCCGCGCGGGCGCACGCTGCGGATTCAGGGCGACAACACACCAGTTGCGCGCGACGTTCGCCTGCATGCTGCTGGCGCGCCTGGAGCGGTTGGCCGGCGACGGCGCGGCGATCAACCCGCTGCTGATCGTCAAGGTGCTGATGGGCCACGAACGCATCGGCACGACCGACCGCTACTTGCGTGCCATCGAGGTCGATGAGTGCACGATCAAGGACGTCCTGGATACCCTCCTTGCAGGGACGGCATAGCGATGGCTCGCCGTAAATCGATGCCGCGCTCGTTGCCCGCCAAGGCATCGAGGGTATCGTCGAGGACGCTCGGGTCATCGCGATTCGATGCGCCCCGGCGCATTCGTGACACCGTCATGGATTTCAGTTCGCTCAGCCTGCCGGCCGACGTGCGACCAGCCTTGGCCGAGGCCTTTTGGCAGCATTTCGGCGTGCTGGCCGAGAGGGCGCTTTACCTGCACTGGTGGAACGTAAGAACATTCGCCCGGTTCGCAGACGAGTCCGCGGCGGTGCACAGCCTGGCCGACCTCAACGGCGATCTGCTGGTGCGCTACGTCGAGTGGCTGAACGGCCAACGCCGAGCCAATGGCCAGCCGTGGGGCAAGTCCAGCCGATCGAGGGCGTACGGGACTCTGCGCACGCTGCTGCAGTGGCTCGAACGGTGTCGCCCGGAGATCCTCGGCGGCATCGAGTACCCGTTCAACCCGTTCCCCTGGCGGAACCGCGACACCCGACCCGTTGCGACGATGTCGGCTCGCGCTCTGCGCGCGCTGCTGAAGGCGTGCAAGAGCGACATCGAGAAGATTCGGGCGCGGCGCGCTGCCGCGCACGCCGAACGCGCCGGCGGAGATGGCTCGTTGTCCACACTCGGCGGGCTGCTCAACTACATCGATCGACACTTTGGCGGCGTCGTACCGCCGGTGCATCGGCTGACGGCCGCAGGACAGCACGAGGCGGGACGGGCGCTGGCGCGGTTCGGCGGCGTGAAGGGCGTGGAACCGTGCCTGTATCCGCGCCTTGAGGTGCTGCTGCCGTACTACCTGGCCATTCTGATCCATGCCGCCGGTAACCCCGAGCCGATCGCGGAGATCGAGTGCGACTGCTTGCAGCCGTTGCCGCTGTTGGACGATCGCGAAGCGCTGGTGTGGTTCAAGGCGCGCTCCAACAGCATGCAGCGACGCACGTTCAGCGCGACCGACCGTTTCGAGCCGCCGTCACTGGTGAAGGAGATCCTCGACTGGAACCGGCAGCTCCGCCCAATGGCGTCCGCCGATCATCGCGACCGGTTGTTTCTGTACAAGCACTGCTTTGGCATAAGCGTACTGACAACGGTGGCACTCAGGCAGCACCTCAAGGCATTTCGCGAGCGCCACGGGCTTGCGCACTTCTCGCTCGCGTCCATCCGGCCCAGTGTGCTGGCAAGTTTCTACCGCGTCAGCGGCGATATTCGCAAGACTCAGTCGCTGGCCAACCACGGGCACGTTGCAACCACCATCGGTTACGTCGACACGCCGCTCGTGAAGGCACGGAACGATGCCCGCATCGCCGCACTCCAGGGCGCGTTCATCGAGCACGTCGAACAGCGAGACGGCACCGCCGCCGTCGAGTCGCCGCGAGCGGGGCCGGCAGAGCCGCCTGGAGGCGCCGTCGTGTCGATGTTCGGATTCGAGTGCCGGAACCCGTTTGAAGGCATCGCGCCGGGTTCGCGTCGCGGCGAGCTGTGCACCAACTACATGGGCTGCTTCACCTGCCCCAACGCCATCATTGCACAGGATCCGACGACCCTGGCCAGACTGCTGCAGGCCCGCGATCATCTACGCGCGAGCGCAGCGACGTTGCATCCGGCACGGTGGCAGGCCGTCTACGAACCGCAACTGCAGATCCTGGAACAGGACATCCTGCCACGGTTCGGCAGCGATCAACGCGCGTCTGCACAAGCGCTGATGCGGGCGCTTCCGCCGCTGCCGCAGCTTCGATAAGAGACCCGCATGCCCACATCGCTGTCACACGAGTTACAACGCAGCACGCCATCGGACGAGCAGGCGGCCTCCACGGATCGAGGCTGGTTCCTGCTCGACTGCGCCTGGAACGATGCCGTCTGGACCCTTAGACCGACCAGCGTGCTCGAAGAACCCCGTCCGGTTCGATTGGTGTGGGGTTTCTCCATGCCCAACGGCCGGGTGTTCACCGACGATCGGTATGCCCCACTGCTGGAGAGCAGCCGGCAGTTGATCGGAGTCATCCGTCGCCGCGGGCTGAGCACGGGATTGGCGCAGCGAGCGAGGACAGTCAACGGTTACTTCGTGCATTTGCGCGAGCTGGTCCGATGGATGGATCGCGCGGGCGTCTCGCGCTTTGGCAGTCTCGACGCCACCGCGGTGCGGCAGTTTCAACGCGCGATCGCGGAGCGTGCCGGTGTCGTCGGCGACACGCTCGCCAACACGACGGTGGAGAAGTACCTGTACCTGTTCACGTATCTCTATCGCTTTCGCAACGAGATCGACGATGGACTCACGTTCGACCCCTTTCCCGGGCGCAGCCACCGCGATGTCGCCGGCGTGCGCGATGCCGATATCCGACGCTGGCCGTACACGCCCGACGCGGTTGCCGTGGCGCTCGTCAAGCAGGCGATCGATCTGGTCAGCGTTGGGGCCGGCAACATCGTGCAAGCGCGACAGGTCTACGCCGATGCCATGGCTTCGGCCGAGCAGCGCGGCTGCGGCCGCAATGCCAGCACCAACGCGGCTACGCGCGCACTTCAGCAGGCCGCTCTCAAGATTCCTGGCCACGACCGGTCGTTGACAACGGTTAGCGACCTGGCCCGCGGCATCGATATGCTCTACGCGGCCTGCTTTGTCGTCATCGCCTACCTCGTCGGCGCAAGAGCCAGCGAGATTCGTCACCTGCAGGCCGGCTGCGTACAACGTCACGGGGCCGAGCCCGATTCCGTGACCGTCATCGTCGGCGCCATTTTCAAAAAGCAACCCGAGTACCACGGCCGCCCCCATCGGTGGGTCGCACCGCCACCGGCGGTTCAAGCCATCAAGGTGCTTGAAGCGCTGTCCGAAGGGCATCGCCGGCAAACAGGTCGCGACGATCTGTGGCTGCGGCGCTGCCGTGCCAGCGGCGCCACCGAGTGGCGTCCGATCTGCGAGGGCGAGATTGAGATCCCTTCGACCTTGCGCATGCGATGGTTGCTCAATCGATTCGCTGCGTGGCTCGACCTGCCCGATCATGATGGGAAGCCGTGGCGATTGACAACGCATCAGGGCCGCAAGACCTTCGTGCGCTTCGCGGCGCTGCGCGACCGATCGGCCTTGTTCGCCATCGCCCAACATCTCGGCCATCGCGAACGCGCCGTCACCGATACGTCGTATTGCGGATCCGACTACCGTCTCAATCAGGAGATCGATGCCGGGATTCTCGAGCAGTCGGTGGCTGCTTGGGAACACATGCTCGCGGAACCCGCCCTGGGCGGGCGCGCAGGCCGGGAGATCGCCGCCAGACGCCCGCGCTTCAGAGGCGCCCGTCTCAAGGAGGACATCAAGAGCTATGCGCGCATGTTGACCGACGCCGGACTCACGCTCGGCGTGTGCGACTGGGGGTTCTGCGTCTACCGCGAAGAGCACAGCGCCTGTCTCGGCAACGCCGTCGGTCCCAATCCCGCACGCCGGGAGCCCTCCACCTGCGCGCGATGCAGGAACTTCGCGGTCACGCCAAGACATCGATCGTACTGGCTCGATCAGGTCGATCGACACGAGGCCCTGTTGCACGAACCGGCACTGCCTCGACAGACGCTGCAAATCGCGCGCAGCCGACTCGGGGAGGCTCGCGCGATGATGCGAGCGATCGACAACGCCCCGTGCAAGGAAGGCAACCATGACCGATAAGGCATCGACGGAACAAAGGCTTCAACGGGCGCTGTCGCAACTGATGGCTCAACACGCTTCCGACAGCACGCCCGGCAAACCGACCGCAACGGCGCTGTGTCGGATCGCCGGCGTCTCGCGTACCACGCTCTACCGCTACCATCCCGACATCGTGCGTGCGTTGCACAAGTGGCAGCGCAAACAGCGGCGACGGACAGCGCCGGGCCAACAGGCCTTGACCGCCTTGCGCGAAGAGAACGCTGCGCTGCGAACCCAGCTCGGCCAGCTTGCAGCACTCGTCGACCACTACTTTGCGGCCTGGTCCGAGAGTCGGACACTGCTTCGGAGACGCGAGGGAGAACTCGCCGCACTTCGTCGAAGCCGCAGAACGAAGTTGGCATCCGTGCCACTGGAATCGGTGCCGAACACCGGTAAATAGCTGCAGACACGCCGGGTCATATGAGCCCGCGTTCGGCGAACGAGACCACGTGCCCGTCGGTGACAACCAGGTGATCGAGAACGCGCACGTCGACCAGCGCCAGGGCCCGGCTGAGCTTCAGCGTGATGCCGCGGTCGGCGTCGCTCGGCTCCGCGACCTGGCTGGGATGATTGTGGAAAATCACAATGGCCGCGGCGTTCTTCTCCAGCGCCTGCTGTACGACCACGCGCGGGTACACGGTCGCCCCGTCGACGGTGCCCTTGAAGAGTTCGGCGACTTCGATCAGGCGATGCCTGGTGTCAAGGTAGATGATGCCGAACACCTCGTTGCGCCGCCCGGTGAGTTTCAGGCGAAGGAAGCCCTCGATGTCCTGGGGCGAGTTGAGGACGCGGCCGCGGCGGAAGCGCTGGGACAACACCTTCAGCGCGAGCGCCACCACGGAGGATTTCTCGCTCTTGGACAATGCACAGGGCGAGAGGGATCGAAAGCGGTTGTCGGGTGCGGGGGCGGTTATCGATGCGGGCATGGGCTGCGTGCTCCTGGAAACGCCCGGTGGGACGCCGAACGATGGGATGAGGAAAATCGTCCGGGTGTTCTGCGTGGCGAGAAGCCTCGCGAAGCACCGGACTTCGCCCGGCCAACGCCGGCCTCCGGCTCCGCGGGCCGCAGGGCAGTGGAGCGGCGCGATGGTACAAG
>VYEH01000102.1:6522-23153 GCA_009843005.1 Pseudomonadota bacterium
CAGAGGATCGGCGCCAAGTATCTTGAGCAGAACAGAGCCGATCATCGGTAGGTTGACACTTTGTTTTCCACCTAACGGGTGATTATGAAACGCGATCACGGCCGCGGCGTTGCGTTCAAGCGCCCGCTTGACGACCACGCGCGTATAGACCGTCGCCCCGTCGATGGTGCCGTTGAAAAGTTCAGCGATCTCGATCAAGCGCAGACGGGTGTCGAGAAAAATGACGCCGAAGACCTCGTTGCGCCGGCCGGCGAGCTTCAGGCGCAGGAAATCCGCGATGTCCCGCGGAGACTTCAGGAGGCGGCCGGGCCGCTGGCGCTGCTTGAGCACGGCCAGCGCGAGGGAGACGACGGAGGACTTCTCGCACTTCGAGAGCGAGGCGGGCGTGAGGGCTTGGAAGCGGTTGTCGACGGCGGTTGTGGATGCGGTCATGGCGTAAAGGCTCCTGGACGGGCGGGAGGAAAGAACATCGGGGTCCGTCCCGGGCTCGGACGGCGTGCACACACGCGCCAGCCCCCCGGGGCTCGCCCCGTCCGGGCCGGCCTCCGACTCCTCATGGCGCACCAGGCCGGGCGCTTGGCCCGGGCAGGCGGCGCGCGGGAATCCGCGGTCCTCCAACCGGGGACGCGTCGGGACTATGGATTGGCGGTGCGCAGCGGTCTGCCGAAGCCGTCAGCACGCCGGGCCGGACAGCGGCGTGCGGCAGCCGGGGAGCGTCCCGATCATGGGCAGGATCCGGTCGAGTTGCGAGCGCCTCGCATCGCAGGGCGATGGTAGGATGCCGGGTCTGTTTCAGGTGAGGGCAATGGCCGGCGGGAAGACGATCCGATGCGCGTGATGCCGGCGATTTCGGTCATCGTCGTTCTTCTCGCGGCAGGCTCGGTGGCCAGGGCAGCGGACGACGGGTCAGCGCGGTCAGGGTGGTATCTGGGCGCTGGCCTTGGCACGGGATGGACCTCCGACCTGACGCAGGAAGGCTGGAACCGGGACCGCTTCTGCACCCCGGACGCGGCGTGTTTCGACGAAGTGCCGATCCCCACCGTGTCGGGCTACCGCTGGCGCTACGACATCGCACTGGACAGCGGCGCGGCGTTCGAACTGTCCCTCGGCCGGTTCTTCGGACGAACCCGGCTGGAGCTGGCGGTCGCGCAGCGGACGAACGACACCCGCCAGACGTTCGCGGGCATCGCCTACCTCGACGGCTCGGCCATCCGGCCTCGGGCCGGCGGCACCGTCGCCTCCAATGGACGCGGCGCGATCGACCGCCGGCGCGTGCGTTCCGTTACCCTGGACGCCTATTACGATTTCCCGAACGCTTGGGGCGCGGTCACGCCGTACGTCGGCGCCGGACTCGGGCAGTCGTCCGTGGAAATGGCGGAGGTGCGGTTCGCCACCAACTACCGGAACGTGTCCGCCGCGGCCGAGCGCTACGACCCGCCGCTCTCCTTCTACAACAGCGTGCAGGACGAGGGCCTGAACGACACGGCGTTTGTCTGGCGCCTGCACGCCGGGGCGGACTACGCGCTGGGCCGCAGGACCTCGTTGGGGTTGAGACTGACCTGGTCGGCGGCCGGAGAGTTCGAGGACACGGGCGCCTACGAGACTCACCCGATGCACGGGATCGATCCCGATTTCACGAACACGAATGCGTTCAGCGGTGGGCGAAGCTGGACCCTGATGCTCGCGTTCCGGCGCGGTATCGGCGACTGACCGCGCCCCGCGACGGCTCGCGCGAGTCGAAACGACGGGAGCGCCGCCCACGGGCAGCGCGCGGAAAGCCTGGGCCCTCGTGTTAGGACACGGCAGGCAGATGAGTTGGCGGTGCGCGGGTTCCCGGCGAGGCCGTCAGTGCGTGGTTTCCATCTCGCCCGCGAGATCGGCCCGCAGGCTCTCGGCGACACGCGCGGCCGACGCCTTCACGGAGTCCCGCGCCAGGTGCGCGTAGCGCGCGGTGGTCTGCACCTTCCTGTGGCCCAACAGCTTGCCGATCATCGGCAGGCTCTCGCCCAGCGCCAGGGCGCGGGAAGCGAAGCTGTGGCGCAGATCGTGTATGCGCACATCGTTAAGTCCGGCGCGGTTGCGGACGATGAGCCAGGCGCTGTTGACGTTGGTGACGCGCCGGCCCGGCTTCGTGCCGGCGATCACCCAGGGATTGCCGGGCACGCGGGGCAATCCTTGCAGTACCAGCCGGGCCGACGGCGAAATCGCCACGGCCCGCGCGCCCGTCTTCGCGTCGCGCAGCCGAAACTCGCCGGCCTCAAGGTCCACGTCCTCCCAGCGCAGCGTCAGGATCTCGCTCTTGCGGCAGCCGGTCAGCATCAGCAACCGAAAGGCCGCCACGGCGCCGGGTTGCACCTTGCCCTCGGCCTCGACCTCGGCAAGCACGCGGCCCAGGCGCCGGAACTCGTCGTCGGACAGAAACCGCTCGCGGGGCGGCTCCTTGTACTTGCGAACGAACCGGCAGGGGTTGCCGCCCTCCGGCGCGATACCCCACAACTCGGCCATGTTGAACAGCCGCGACAGCATGTCCACCACCTTGTTCGCCATGGTGGGCGTTTCGTGCAGGCTGTAGTGCAGGGCCGCGACGCGCTCGCGCCCGATCTGTCCGAGGCGAACGCTGCTCAGCCCGGGCAGCAGATGGCGGTCGATGATGTCGCGGCATTGCCGTTGCGTCGCCGGCTTGCAGCGCACCGCGACGTGCTCGGTCATGAAACGCTCGGCCACCTCGGCCACGGTGGGGCCGGCGTCCGCCGTGGACGCGCCGTTGTGCAGGACCGGCTCGTTGCCGGCCTTGATGTCGGCGATGATCTGCGCCGCCTTGCGCCGCGCCTGCTCCGCCGTGATCAGGCCGTGACGCCCGAGCGTCAGCCGGCGCGACCTGCCGCCCGAGCGGGTCTGGACCAGATAGACCCTGGAGCCCGAGGGATAGACCCTCACCCCGAACCCCGACAGGGACGAGTCCCAGTACACCGCCTCGCGGTCGCCCACCGGGAGTGACTCGACCGTGCGCTTGGAAATCGACCTTCGTCGGAGCTTCGCCATCGCGCTACTCCAGAATGTCCGCGCCGATGCTGTCGGCGACCTTCGCGGTGGAGGCCTGGATGGACTCCCTCGCCAGATGCGCGTACCGGGCCGTGGTGTTCACCTGCCGGTGACCGAGCAGCTCCCCGATCATCGGCAGGCCCTCGCCGATGGCGAGCGCGCGGGAGGCGAAGGTGTGGCGCAGGTCATGCAGGCGCACATCGTCGAGGCCGGCGCGGCGGCGCACGCGGTCCCAGGAATCGTTGATGTTGACCTGGTGCGTGCCCTTCCTCTTGCCGGGGAACACCCACGGATTGCCGTCGATCCTCGGCAGTTCGGCCAGCACCTCCGCGGCGGCGGGCGGCAGAGGAACGATCCGCCCGCCGGTCTTGCTGTCCCTCAGCCGCATCTCGCCGGCCTCGAAATCGAGGTCGTCCCAGGCCAGGCCCATGATCTCATTCCTGCGGCACCCGGTGAGGACCAGCAGCCGGATCGCTGCCGCCGCGTGCCGCGACGCCAGCCGCTCCGCGGGGGCGATCTCAAGGACGCGGCCGAGTCGCGCCAGCTCCTTCGGCGTCAGGAACCGCTCCTTGCGCCCCACGACCTTGTAGCGGCGCACCGACTTGCAGGGGTTGCGGCCCGAAGGACGCATCTCCCATAGCTCCGCGAGGTTGAACATCTAATAGAGTATGGCGTCATGGATGCGCTGGACTACGATAAACTTATATAAAACATATTATTATAGGTTCTCCATGCGCACCGCCTGCGTTACAATACGCCTCCATTGTCGCTCTCTGGGTACCTATCCGGTACCTGAATACTGCTATCCGGGAGAACCTGCGCCATGCCGAAAATCACCAAGCGAGCCGTCGACGCCATTGTGCCCGAAGAACGCGAGCGCGTCGTGTGGGACGATGAGATCAAGGGCTTCGGAGTCCGCGTGCATCCCACGGGCCGGAAGGTCTACATCGTCAAGTACCGCCACAAGGGCAAGGCGGTGAAGACCACCATCGGGCCGCACGGCCCCATTGCGCCGGCGGATGCCCGGGCACGCGCGGCCGAGATCATCACTGCCGCGCGCACCGGCAGGGACCCGGCTGTGGGCGGGCGCTACGGGGCGAAGGCGCCGACGATGCGGGAAGTCGTCGAGCGCTTTCTCAAGGAGTACGTGCCCAGCCACTGCAAGCTCGGCACGCAGGAGGTGTACCGCAGCGCGCTGGAGATCCACGTCGTGCCGAGACTCGGCAACCGCCGCATCGCCGACATCGAGCGCACCGACATCGCGTCGGTGCATCATGAACTGCGGGCCACGCCCTATCAGGCCAACCGCACCGTGCAGGTGCTGTCGCGCATCTTCACGCTGGCCGAGGTGTGGGGCCTGCGCCCGGACGGCTCCAACCCGTGCCGGCACGTGAAGCGCTTCCGCGAGGACAAGCGCGAGCGGTTTCTTTCCGACGAGGAATACCGGCGCCTGGGCGAGGCGCTCGCCGAGAGCGAGGCCAAGGGTCTGGAGCCGCCGCTGGTGGTGGCCGCGATCCGGTTGCTGATGCTGACCGGCTGCCGCAAGGCGGAGATACTGACGCTGCGATGGGAGCATGTCGAGCTGGAGGCTGGCGAGCTGCGGTTGCCGGACTCGAAGACGGGCGCGAAGATCGTGCACCTGGGCGACCCGGCCATCGCGGTGCTGCGGGGCATTCCGCGGCCCGACGACTGCCCCTGGGTCATCACCGGAGGCAAGCGGGACAGGCCGCTGCACGATCTGCACTACTGGTGGAAGCGCATCCGGGAGCGGGCGAGGCTCGATGGGGTGCGGATTCACGATCTCAGGCATTCGTACGCCAGCGGCGGGCTGCTGGTCGGCGAAGGGCTGCCGATGATCGGGAAACTGCTCGGCCACAACCACGTGCACACCACGGCGCGGTACGCGCATCTGGCCAACGATCCGCTGAAGTCCGCCGCCAACCGGATCGCGAGCCGGATTGCTAAGGTCGTGGGATAAAGATCAGTTGCCTCAGACTGGAATCTTTTGGGGCGGGTGCGGCATCCGCATCCATGCCCATCTTTCCCGCAATCAGACAGGCGAGTGCCACTTTGCCCTCCGATCGCTCCGGGAAATCACCGCAGACGGTCAGTTCGCAACGAGCGGTCCGCCGCTGTTGATGATACCGGGGTCGCTGGGGCTGATGAGATCGATGGCCAAGCAATTGGACATGTCCGGATACCGCCTTCGAAACACCCGAACGCGAGGTTTGGCGCGCCGGTTCTTAAGCCGCCGGATCGTGCCGACTGACTCGCCAGAACCGTAGTGTGCGAGCGAGGACATGGTATGGTGCATGGACCTTGCGCGCGACATGGCCTTGCCAAGGAATGGACCGGAACTTTGGGATAGATGTGGAGAGCTGGTACCCGATGAACCAACCCTCAAGACGATACGATGTCTCCAAGCCGTCGTTCATCCGCAGCTTGATGTGCCCGGTCCCAAAACAATGGGAACGGGAAGTTGCGTCGCTCGCCGAACTCGGAGGCTGTCACCTACGGCATGTGGCGGAGTACCTCAGGTGACCGACGTTCGGTACGCCCCTCGGCCCCTGACGGCCCAATCGTCCTTGCCGGGTCTCTGTCCTGTGGAGGCTGCGCTCAGTCAGCTATCGCAGGCCGGCGCGGAGACGCGTGGTGCAGTGTTCACGCGCCGCGAGGTTGTCGAGTTCATACTCGACATGGTCGGCTACACTGTTGATCGGCCGCTATTCGAGAAGTCCCTCCTGGATCCGTCGTTCGGTACCGGAGACTTCCTTTTCGTCGTGATTGAACGGTTACTTGAAGCATGGCGGCGTCAGGACGATCGATGTTCTGCTATTGATTTGGCAGATTGTATCCGTGCTGTTGAGCTTCACCGATCCACGTTCGAAACGACCCGAGAAGCAGTAGTACATCGGCTTATCGAAGCGGGAATCGACCAAGCGACCGCAAATGCCCTTGCCGGCGAATGGCTCGTTCACGGCGACTTTCTGTTGTCCGAACTGCCGCCCGAGTTTTCGTTTGTCGTCGGCAACCCGCCCTATGTTCGTCAGGAACTCGTTCCGGATCCGCTTGTCACCGAATATCGGGCGCGATACACAACTGTCTATGATCGCGCCGACCTTTACATTCCATTCATCGAACGTTCCGTGGGACAACTCTCGGCAGACGGAAAGGTCGGCATCATCTGTGCCGATCGATGGACCAAGAACCGGTATGGGGGTCCATTGCGAAAACTCTTGTCGGAACAATTCCATCTGGATGTCTTCGTTGACATGGTGGACACACCCGCCTTTCAGTCGGAAGTAATCGCATATCCAGCGATCTTCGTGATTGGGCGCGAGAAGACCGGACCGACCCGTGTCGCTCGCCGGCCGGAGATCAGCCGCAAGACGTTGGAATCGCTGGCTCGCCAGCTCGTGAACCAGAAAAAGCGCCCCTCAATCGGACCCATCACGGAAGTACATGACTTCGCCGACGGTGCAAAGCCCTGGATACTGGAGGCTTCCGACCAGATCAGGCTGGTTCGTCGTTTGGAACATACCTTTCCAAGCCTGGAGGAAGCGGGGTGCAAGGTCGGCATCGGCGTCGCCACCGGGGCGGATCAGGCATTCATTGGCCGATTTGACGATCTTGACGTTGAAGATGATCGAAAGCTGCCGCTCGCCACCACGCGCGATATTTTGTCCGGTGAGGTCCAGTGGCGTGGTCTGGGGGTTGTCAACCCATTCGCTGACGAAGGCGGGCTGGTCGACCTCGCGAGTTATCCGCGCCTAAAGCGATATCTGGAGCTAAGGAGGGAAGAAATCGCCAAACGGCATGTGGCTCGCAAGGCACCTGCAAATTGGTTCCGTACTATCGACCGGATATATCCGGCCCTCGTGGAAACACCCAAGTTGTTGATTCCGGATATCAAGGGAGAGGCCCACGTTGTCTATGAGGAGGGGCGTCTCTATCCGCACCATAATCTGTATTTCATTACTTCAATGGACTGGGATCTTCGCGCGCTTCGTGCGGTTCTTCTTTCGGGCATCGCAAAGCTGTTCGTTGCTGCTTATTCAACCCGAATGAGGGGCGGCTACCTTCGGTTTCAGGCCCAGTATCTGCGGAGAATCCGTCTCCCCCTTTGGTCAGCCATACCGCACGAAATGGCTGCCGCTCTTGTAGAAGCTTCCCAATCGGGCGACACCAGCGCCTGCAATCACGTCGTTTTCGATATGTACAACCTGACTGATCGAGAACGCAACGTCGTTTACAACGACAACTCAGAGTGCCACCTCATCGGGGAATGACGTGACGATAGAGCTGATCGATTACGAACAAAAGGCTCGCGCGGCGGTGCGAGCGTTCTGGTCAACTCGTCTGATGGCCCGTCAGAAGCAGGTGGAGTCCGGCAAATCCGACCAAGGCGAACGAGCGGGAGTTACGGCCGGAAAGAACATGGACGGTTTCGTTAGCCTCGTCAGCGAGTTGGTTAGAGCAAACGGCCTGGCGCACGCGAGCATCCATCTAAGTCGGCGCTTGGTGACATTACCGGGATTTTTTCGGCCGACCAAGCTTTGGGATGTTGTAGTGATCAACGACGGCCGACTTGTTGCCGCATTGGAGTTCAAGAGTCATGTCGGCCCATCGTTCGGAAACAATTTCAACAACCGAACGGAGGAAGCGATAGGATCGGCCCACGATCTTTGGACGGCCTATCGCGAAGGGGCGTTTGGCGAGCAGCCCCGACCGTTTGTAGGCTGGCTGATCCTGATTGAGGATGCAGAGGGTTCCCGCAGGCCGATTCGTGACGTGTCACCACACTTCCCGATCTTCGACGAATTTCGGGGGGCGTCCTACGCGGATCGGTACAACATCCTGTGCCGCAAACTGGTACAGGAGCGGCTATATTCGGCGGCATCCGTGCTGACGTCACCGCGTTCGGCTTTCGAAGACGGAAGCTATGAGGAATTGAGCGAGTTGACCGGTCTTGGGACGTTTGTGACTGAGTTTGCCGGGCACATCGCAGCAGAGGGGGCACGAAACCGTCTCTGAGTTTGTGTTCAGAACTGACCGGCGAGAGTGAACCGGAGTCACCTCAGTTGAGTTCACGTTTTTCGAAATCCGAACAACTCGAGTTCCATCTCCCCGCTCCCCCGGCGACTGGCGAGGATCCGCTGGTTCCCGCGAGGATGGTGAACGAGTTCGTCTACTGCCCGCGGCTCGCCTACCTGATGTGGGGACAGGCCGAATGGGCAGAGACCGGGGATACCGTGGACGGCCGGCGCGTGCACACTCGGGTCGACCGTGCCAACAAGCCGCTGCCCGATCCCGAAGTCTTGGAAGCCGACGACACTAAGATTGTCAGCCGGTCTTTAACTCTCTCGTCGGAGAAGCTCGGCGTGATCGCGAAGATCGATATCGCCGAAGCTGAGGACGGAGTGGTCACGCCGGTCGACTATAAACGCGGAAAGCGACCCCATGTGGCCAAGGGCGCCTACGAACCGGAGCGCATTCAAGTGTGCCTTCAGGCGCTGCTGCTTGAAGAGCATGCCTACCAAGTCGAAGAAGGTGCCATCTGGTACGCCGAGAGCCGCGAGCGCGTCCGGATAGTCCTCGATGAAGAACTGCGTCTCGCGGCGCGCGAGGCGGTCAGCCGCCTTCGCTTGACCGTTGCCCACGAGAGAATTCCACCGCCGCTGAAGGACAGCCCGAAGTGTCCGCGATGTGCCCTGGTGTCCATCTGCCTTCCCGACGAGATGCGATCTCTTGGTGGCTCAAACCTGGCGCCTCGTCCCATTGCAGTCGGAGCCGACGAAGCTCTGCCATTGATTGTCCAATCCCAGCGTGCGCGGATCACCAAGGCAGGCGAGACCCTCAAGGTCGCCGACGAGGAACAGGGCGATACCACCGTGCGGCTGAACGACATATCCGACCTTGCGCTGTTCGGGAACGTCTCGATTACGACACCCGCTCTAGCTACCCTGATGGACCGTGAAATCCCGGTCGCGTTTCACAGTCACGGCGGCTGGTTTCGTGGCGTCGCCCACGGCGTCGGACATCGCAATGTCGAAGTCCGCACGGCGCAGTACAAGCGCAGTTTCGACGCTCCCTACTGCATGGGTTTCGCACGCGACCTTGTCGAAGCCAAGATCGTTAACCAGAGGACGATGATCCGGCGCAATTGGCGCGGCGACCGCGAACGACGCAAGGGGGTGCTCGATAGCCTCAACGCCGCCCGCAGGTCGACGAAGGTCGCATCGTCGAAGAGCATATTGCTGGGAGTCGAAGGGGATTCGGCCGCAACGTATTTCCGGGCGTTTGCGGAACTTCTGGCGCCTCCCGGCACCGAAGAGTCTGCGCAAGATTCGGAAGGCCTCGCACCGTTCCGGTTCGACGCGCGTAACCGCCGCCCTCCGACCGATCCGGTGAACGCGATGTTGTCGCTCGGCTATGCCATGCTGACACGGCACTGCACCGTCGCACTGGCCACCGTCGGACTCGATCCCTATCGGGGCTTTTTCCACGCTCCACGTTACGGAAAACCCGCATTGGCGCTCGACATCATGGAACCGTTTCGCCCGATCATTGCGGACTCGGTGGTTCTCTCAGCGGTCAACACGGGCGAAGTCTCGCCGGGAGACTTCGTGAGCGCACCCACCGGCACCTCACTAACACCCACGGGACGCCGCCGCTTCGTCGCCGCATTCGAACGAAGGCTATCTCAGGAGACTACGCACCCGCTGTTCGGATACAGGCTTAGCATGCGGCGGCTTGTGCTGCTGCAGGCACGTCTGTTGTGCCGCCATCTCTTGGGCGAGCTGCCCAGTTATCCACACTACCTCCCTAGGTGAGAGATCTTCCACCATGAGCAGTGAGCGGACATACATCGTCACTTACGACATCTCCGATACCCGTCGCTGGCGACGGGTCTTCAAGACCATGCACGGATTCGGAGAATGGCTTCAGCTTTCGGTGTTCCAGTGCCGCCTGTCGGGTCGGCGGCGTGCGGAACTGGAGACTCAACTGCGTGAAGCCATTAAGGCGGGCGAAGACCACGTCTTGGTGATAGACATCGGCCCCGCAGACAAGACCGATATAGCCGTCATGAGCATCGGCAAGACCTTCTCGTCGATCGAGCGCCAAGCGGTCGTTGTATGATGGCGTAGTCTGCTGAAGGGGTTGCGAATCAAGTGCTAAGGCTTCGCAAGCAAGTGCTGCGAGCACCGCCAAGTCAATTCGAGCAGCGAGGAAACGCAGAAACTCCGGGAGTCGCTCGAATTTGTGCAACATGTTGATTCTTGGGCGTTTCGAAGCGATGGAAAAGGCTGGCAGAATGTCAATTGCACGATTGTGGCAAGGGATTCGCCTAGCCGCTCGAAATCAGCCAGGTTTTGTCTTGTCCCCCAAAGGGTTGTATGGTGACTGCATCCGGGGCGCGCGCGCCCCGGCCTCATTGAAGCTGCTGGCTACAAGTTCGCTATATATTGCGAACACTGGCATCCGGGGCGCGCGCGCCCCGGCCTCATTGAAGCTCCACGCGACGCGCATCGCCCTCTGCAACGCCGCCGGCATCCGGGGCGCGCGCGCCCCGGCCTCATTGAAGCGCGTTCAGCTTGAACTCATCGCCCGGGTTGAGCGTCAGCATCCGGGGCGCGCGCGCCCCGGCCTCATTGAAGCCGGCCAACCTCCATGACGAGCCAAGCCTCCTTGCCCATTTGCTTCGATGGCATCTTCTTCTTCGTGAACTCATGGACCCGCCCAATCCGGCCCGGCCCGCTACCCGTCTGATGCGGCCCCAGCCTGAACGCTCGCGCATCGTTCGAATAGCCCCAAACCAAAGTGCGACCCGTAACCGATTGCGATGGGGCCGGAAACCGGGTGCTCGAAATCGAGCCGAACGGCGAATCCGCCAGCGAACGGAGGCTCTGGCCCGTGTTGACGCACCAGTTTGAAGTGGCGGAACCGGGCCCAAGTCGACTTGCCGCCTTCACCTGCCGCTCCAATCGTCGCGGCGTCGCTTCGGTACCCATGCATCGGTGCGAGTTGGTGGACCGCGACAGGTTCGGGAAGTCCCCGTGAGCACAGCTCAGCGCGGATCTGTCCCTCCAGCGTGTTCTTGCCGCGTACCTTGATGTGCCTGGGGGGAACGAAGGGTGTTGTCGATTGCCAGCTTGGTGCGGGGTGCCTGATGCGGGCGATACGCTGACCATACTTTGAAGAGAGTTGGACAAAATCCAGCAGATCGCCTGCGCCTGACAGCGCCAGACGCAACGGATTACTGTCCTTGGTATACATTGTCCGCGCTGCGCGGATGGCAGTCTGAGCGGCTGCACCTAGGCCACCGGGCGCCCAGACGAGAATGTGGTCCAGGTGCCCGTCGCCATCGAGATCGAGCGGGTTTATGTGCGCGTGTTCATGCGGCCCTCGAAGCGGTTGGCCTTTGCCGTCGCGCCCCGTAAGTTCGGGCGGCGGTACCCCGTTCCGGGCCGCGATTCTGACGAGCGCGCGATGCAGCAATTCTGCTTGCGGCAGAGTCCTAGTCACCGGGGGCAGCGCATGGTCGTTGCGGCTGGCATCCGCGAGGGACAGGAGCATGGCCGCGACCCGTTGCTCGGCCTTGAACGCTGTTCTGGTACTCGGCGAGCCAAATGAGACTGCATCAGACGGCTGCCAGTAAGAGACCCGCCGACTGCCGGGTGGCCAACTCCAGCCTTGGGCGCGCAGCCAAGTCGTGTCCTTCTGCAAGCAATCCAGTAGATTGGCGGGATAAGGTTGCACAGCCCTGACCCGTTTGGCGAGTAGCGACTTGGTGGGCTTCCTTCCCTCTGGTAATGGCAGGTCGGCCAGCGCTTTGTCAAGCTGTGTTGCCCGCCAGAGTTGGAAATCGGACGCGCTTACAGGCGCAAGAATGGAGACCTGCTCCGAGCCGTGCGCGGGCCTCTCCCCGCTCTGTTCCGGAAAACAATTGGTTTCCGGTATCGGTTCGCCGGCTCCCATCACTCGGCCTTCGACCCAGCTTTCCGAGCGCCCCAGGTAGTTCAGCCGCCCGACGAGAGCCTCCAGGATGGCTCGCTCGGTCTCGCTCAGCCCCACATTGTTCCAGGTAATCGTCATCTCCTGGTCTTCGACCTGCGCCCATGTGTCAAATGCGAGCGTTGTCTTCTCGATCTTCGTTCTGCCGTCAAGCACGCCGGTCGGCATGTAATGGCGACTGTGGGCGCCGACGGTGGGCGGCAGGTGATAGCGGGGCAGCTCGCCCGACAGATTCTCGCACAAGCTGCGGGCAGCGGCTGGCAGACCGGCGCTGTTCCAGACCCCGGACGTATAGCCGACCGAGATCAAAGCGCGGAGAAGCCGCCACGGGGAAGGCGGCCACTCGATCAAGCCTTCGTTGACGTGGTGGCCAAAGGGTGTGGCGTGATAGCGCCCCGCAAGAAACCAGAAAGCGAGGGATACGGACACGATCCTATGTGTCTTCTTCGACCGCTTCGCCAGCGTCTTCCACCGGTGTTACGTCCGCGACTTTGCCCTTCTTAAGCTCGTCTTCGAACGTTGCGCAGGTCACGACCATCTTGTCGGCTTCCTTACAGGCGGCAATGGCGGTCTTCACCGCTTCTTCCAAGTCATCGAGTGCGGGAAGACACCATCCCCGGGGGATTGTGGCTTCGATCTCTTCTCGCTCCACGCACAGGTCGCACGCGGTTCGCAACCGCATTCCTTCGGTCGTCAGTGCCCGCAGCTTGTACAGCGACAGCAGGATCAGAAGACGTTCCGCCGCATTTTCGAGTCCGTAGCCTCTGATCTGCGCCAGATCCAGGTTGACATATAGGGTGATCGAGGCGGCCGTGTACTCGTCCCGCGCAAATGGTATGTTGCCAAATCCGTCCTCGCTGACGCCAGAGGGGTTGACGTGGTCGTTCTTCACGCCGCCGGACGGAGCAACGTGCACATCATCTGCCTCGATGAAGGCCGACAGGGCACGAGCGACTCTGAGGCGGCCTCCGGCCAAAGCAACACCCTTGGTGGCTTGTTCGCTCAGCTTCACTTTGTTGTTGGAGAGAAAGCACCCATGAATCAACGAGCCACAATCGAATCTGAGAATTGCCCTAGCCAATCCCTGACGGTCGACTAGTCCCTCGTTCTTGTCCACGGTGTCTTTGCCAAGTTCCTGCCTTAGTGTCTTCAGAAAGGCGTCTAGGAATGTCCGGTCGGAAGATGTCAACAGATAGGGGCTGTTGACCCGGTGGGATTCCAGAATCGTGTCGGTCAGAAACTTGCCGTTGCGGGTTATCCGTACATGTGAAAGATCCTTGAAAGCCTCCTTCACATCGTTTTTGGCATTATCCCAGATGGTCATTTCGAGATGGTTGGCCATACTCTGCGCCGACTCCACCAGCAGGCTCCCGCCGTTGCCGGTCTGAAACGTCGCGGCGCCGAGAGACGGGAATCCGGTGGGTTGAAACCGACTACCCTGGAGGGGTATCAGGGGAATCTTGAACAGCAGCCGCTTGGCATTGTTGAGGGGCGTCAGATCGAGAGGCATAGTCAGTCCTTGTCAGGGTCGAGGCGGTAGAGAATCCGTACGGCGGTTCCTCGGGTTATTGGAAAAGCCAGAGCCGCGGCCCACAGCCGGGCGGTGCCGGGGGTCGCGGTGCCCACCCGCACCGTGCAGCGGATGCCGGCCGCGCCGAGGCGGCGTAAAGCGATGGCAACAGCGGCAGCCGCGTCGCCGACGGCGAGACGGCGAATGAGCGCCGGATCAGTTCCAATGTCGAGCTCGAACCCGGAGCGTGTCTTGAGCGGCCAAGGGAGCGTGCACAGGCGAATCGCCAGCCAAGTGTCGTCTGGCCAGTCCGAGGTGTGAGGCGGTTCGATACGGATTGGTTGCTCAGCCCATGCCTTACGGTCTAGGGCCATGAGCGGGCGCGCCAGAGCCACGGCGCGATCCAAATCAACTTTGCCGGAAAGCAATGCCGCGAGGTCGGCGATAGTGGCATCCGAACTCGGCGCCGCCTTGAGCGGCAGGTGACGACCTTCGTGCTGCGAGGATTCGACCAAGCGCCGCTCAACTAGCGCAATGGCATCATCAAGACTGCGGCGGCCGTGCAAGACGACATCCGGCAACATATCAAGCCTTGTTGCGGAACCTGTACCGGTTGTGGCAAAGCGCCATGGCCGTTTTCGATCGAGAGGAAGCCAATGCCTCCGGATCGAGTCGATCGGTTTTCCCAGCTCCCGATGGAACCCACTCGCCTGCAAGGCGAAGGCAAGGGCCAATCGGAACTCGGGAGTCCCGTCGTCGCTGGCTGTCACCCACTCAGGACGCAGGCGAGGCACGGGCTGGGCTGCATAGCCACTGCCTCGCCGCATAACCGCCTCCAGGTCGCCAAGACGCAGGAGTACATCCTGAAGCTGATTAGCGGCGCCCTGTCTTTCAACAACCGAAAACAGCGTGTCCATCAGGCGAGAATACGTGGTCGTCAATCGGCGGGGGACTTTCTTGGCCTTCTGGTTGTCAGCAGGATGTGCTTCACGATGCAGAGAAAGTAGCCACCGATCAAGGTCGTCAAGGCATGATGACGTAGACGGGGCCATGTCGGATACGCGAAAACGCCCAAGTGGAATTGCGAAGTGGGTTGCTTGGTTGTTCCGTTGCTGGTATCCGTAACGCAAGAACTGCGGGATTCCCCGGCTGACCCCAAAGCTGGTGATAGCCCTTGCCATGGTCCAACCATCGATAGCAAGACCGGTCTTGGTCTCCGCGCGTCCTTGCAAGAACATTTGCTGAACCTCGAAGAACGTCGACGGTCTGGCCCACATCGGCAACCACTGTTCTCCTCTTCCTGGATACTCTCGGCCCTTGTTCAGAAATTTCTCGTCAAGACGCGAGCCGCTTGCGTAGCCAGACGAACGAGGGGCCACGTAGAAGGGGGAGGACACCCATCGCTTGCTGTTGGTTGAAGCCCTTCTACCAACCGACGACCTCAATACGCAGGCCCCTTCAAAGGCGAGGAGCATGTCCCAGGGTGTAGAGGTACCGCCGGGAGAAAACTGGCCCATGGACTGATGCCAATGGCACTTAACGGCGCTTCCGCCGAAGAGCGCAACGGAGAGGGCATGGTTCCAGTGTTCCTTGATCACAGCTTCTACGGTCGCTGACATGTAAGCGGAGGGGTAACCTCCACTGCCTTCACTTCCGCCTGTTCCAAAGATCGGCGGTTGCTTCAAAAACAACTCTTCACCCGCGCCTATCAGCGCAACTACCGTATCGAGCCATAGGGACGAAGCGCCCCTGACCTTCAGACGTAGCGCTAGGATCAATTTGCTTCTTGCATTGTCCGAAGGTTTAAGCCCAGTTGTCTCGTCTGCGATGACTGACCGAACTGTTTTGATCGCCTTACGAAACGGTTCGAGTCGAGGACTTGACGAGCACTCAATCTGCTTCAGCGAGTCTCGCGCACTCTTTTCTGATGCACCGGCATAAAATCCGGAACGCGCCCCCCACGGGTTGAATATCGGCGTAGGCTGGTAGTCATGCATGAAGAACGCCCCAAGTTCCTCTCGATTTAGCTTCGTCGCCAGTTGGAAGTGATCTTCTTTCCACCACCCACGCGCATCGCTGTCGGCCTGCTCGGCAATCAGCCGCAGAATGCCAAGCGCTTTGAGATAATGCGCCAACGGCACGGGAGCACAGCCGTCGAGTTGATGGACGTAAATCATCGAAAAGACTCCTGCGCGAAGCGACGCGGCGGGGAATCTCCTCCAGGCGGCGGCGCTGGCGCTCCTAAGGCGGCAGGATGGGCCAGCGTTCGACGGCTTCTATCCGACGAATGTCCAGCATCGTTGCTCTCCTGTTCCTGCAACAGTTTATCCGCCAGCCTCTGGCTGGAGGCCCGCTGGTCCGCAGCGCGCAGTAGGGTTTCCAGCCAAGCCAGCGTGAACGGCCCGAAGCGCTCGACGAGATTCTGCACGCGCTCGTTCCAACTCCTTCCGGTTCGGGGGCTTAGGCCCGCTTCCGAAGGCGAGAGGTCGAGCGCGATGGCCGGTAGTTGATGAAAACCACCGTCAACGGTAGCCAGTGGCAACGGCGGCAAGATGTCACCGTCTCGAACGCCGCGGATACGCAGCAGGTAATCGTCCGCCTTCTGGTCCGCGGGGCCTGCATGCCAAGCCATCCGGACTTTGCCGTGGTGGGCGCAAACGAGGTAGGCGAGTAGGTCGAATTCGTCCGCGCCGAGATTGAGTATCTCCTGTTCGACGGCTGTGGGCTCGGCGTCGTCCGCGCGGTTGGCAGATTCGCCAGCCGTCTGGCTCTCTCCCATGGCATCGAACAGCTCGCACCATGGGCCGAGCAGCGCCGGATGCTGCGGTTCGTGCCGTTGAAGTACGCCGAACAGGCCGAGCGTGCTCGCCAGTTCGTGGCGGAACCCGCGCCGCTGATCAATGGCGTCGATGCGGTACATGTCGCTCGCGCTGCACGGCCAGGCAATATCGGGTGCCTTGGCGATGTCGTTGCGTTCGGGGCGGTCGTCGGCCTGAATGGAACACTGAAACGCGGGATGAGCCTTGCCCAGATCGTGCCAGCGACCAGCCAATTGCAGCACTTC
>VYEH01000238.1:0-1940 GCA_009843005.1 Pseudomonadota bacterium
TACCGGACCAGCAGGGCGAACGCTTCAAAGGGATAGAGCGTTGGCGCTATCCGCACGCCGGCCACGCTACCCTGGCCTTCGTAACCATGACACTGCCAGCACTGTTGGCTTTCGTACAGCGCCCGACCTTCCCTGACGGTCTCCTCCGAGTCCTGGGAAAATGCCGCCGTGGGGACAATAACCCACAGTAGCAAGATGGGTACGCCGCGTAGACAGGGCCGAACAGTCGGAGGCGTCGCGCTCATCTCGGCTGGCAGCGTACGTCCACGAAGGCCGGTTCTCCGGCATCGACCACCGCCACCGCGTGAGCCAGGGCCGGACCCAGATCGTCCGGATCGGCGATCGGGCCTTCCGACCACACGCCCATGGCGCCGGCAATGGCGGCGAGGTCGATATCGGGGTTGCGCAATTCGTTCGCCACCCAGGAACTGCCGTCGATTCCACGCTGCCGACGTGCGGCCATGCGCTGCAGGTGCATGAACTCCTGGTGATAACCCTGGTTGTTGTGGGTCACCGTCAACAATGGAATTCCATGATATGCAGCTGTCCAGAAGGCGCCCGGCGTGTACATCATGTCGCCGTCCCGCTGGACGTTGACCGCCATGCGGCCCTCGGCACGGTGAGCCAGCGCGGCGCCAACCGCCGCCGGCGCCCCATAGCCAAGACCGGCGCCGCCCTCGCGCCCGATATACTGATAGTGCCTTTCGATGGGCCACAATCGGCGGGCCCAGCCGCTTTGCATGTTGTCATTCGACACCAGCGCCCAATCCCTGTCCTTCACCGCGTTCCACAGTTCCGCGTAGAGGCGCGATGTGCTGACCGGACTGGCGTTCCAGCCATATCGGGCCTCGTTCAATGCCTGCTCCCGTGCTTGCGCATGCGCGTCCCGCCAGCGGGATTCGCGCTCGGCGTTGGTTGCGCGCCGTGCCCGTAACATGCTCGAAAGCACGGCGTCCGTCAGAATCGGCAGGGTCGCCTGAGCGTCCCCGGCGATGGCGAGATCCGACGGATAGTAGCGCTGAAAGTTTTGGTAATTGGACTTGGTGAACAGGTCGTTTGTCCCGATGGTGATCACCCGCGCGTCCGGGCGCGCCCGGCGCACGGCGTCGCGGTGCACGCGGTCGCGGAGCGTATTGATGACGCCCCACGTATCGAACAGCTCAAGCCCCAGTACCACATCGGCCTGAGCGACCGCGCTGGCGCCCTGTGAAAGGTAGTGGGTGTTGGGGAAGTTCATGCGCCCGAACTGGTTGACCACCGGCGCCTGCAACGCCTCCGCCAGCGCGACCAGCCGCTCCACGCCTTCCTGGTCGTGGGCCATCAGGTCAGCAACGATGACCGGCGATTCAGCGTCCACGAGCCAGCGGGCCGCTTCGGCGATGGCGGCTTCGTCCCCTACCGGGGGTTGCACCGGCGTCACCGGCAGCAGTTCGTGAGCGTGATCGCCGACCTCACCCTCCTGAAGGTGTCCGTCGATGACCACGGCCACCGGCCCCATCGGCGGTGTCATGGCGATCCTGTAGGCGCGGGCCATGGACTCGGCGAAGTGCTGCAGGGAGAACGGCGTATCGTCCCACTTGATGTAGTCGCGCACCACGCGCACGCAGTCCTGGGCCGAATGCGACCACTCCACGCCCGCGCGTCGCTCGGTGGCGTCAAGATGGTTGCCGGCGAGCAGGATCATCGGCGTCCGGTCGCACCAGGCGTTGTAGACCGCCATCGACGCATGCTGCAATCCCACCGTACCGTGTAAGAGCACGCCCAGCGGCCGTCCGGTGACCTTGAAATAGCCATGCGCCATCGCGGTCGCCTGCTCTTCATGAACGCAGGTCAACAGCTCCGGGGCCTGGTTGCCGCCATAGTTGACGATGGACTCGTGAATGCCCCTGAAGCTTGAGCCGGGGTTGGTGGTGATGTAGTCGAGGCCCAGGCGCTTGATC
>VYEH01000238.1:1950-3867 GCA_009843005.1 Pseudomonadota bacterium
CTGCCTTGTCAGTCGCTCCGACCGAGGCAGCGGGCAGGCCGGCGACCGTCGCGGACGTTAGGAATTCCCTGCTGTTGACGCTCGCTGATTCCCCCTGCCCGGACTTCGTTGGACGGGATTCTTCGTCAGGTTTCATGTTTCCTCCCGGACATGGCGTTGAGCACCATACCGCCGCAATGCATCGAGCCTCCAAGCATAGACCGTGGCGAGCGCCAATACTACTCCCGTCCCGCCGCCCGGATTGCATTCCAGACGCGCAGCGGCGTCGCCGGCATTTCGATGTCGCGCACGCCGTAATCCGACAGCGCATCGACAATGGCATTGATTACAGCAGCCGGCGCGGGAGTGGTCGGGCCTTCCCCTCCGGACTTGATGCCCAGCGGGTTGGTCGGTGACAGCACTTCGTTGAGATCGGTCCTGAACGACGGCAGCTGGTCGGCGCGGCAGAGCGTATAGTCCATCAGGGAGCCGCATAACGGCTGGCCGGAGTCCGGATCGATGACGCACTGCTCCCACAACGCCTGACCGACGCCCTGCGCGATGCAGCCATGGGTCTGGCCATGGACGATCAACGGGTTGATCACCCGGCCCACGTCGTCCACGGCGACGTATCGTTCGATGCTGACCGAACCGGTCTCCGGATCGACTTCCACCTCGCACGCGGCGCAACCATTGGGAAACACCGGCTCGTCCATTTCATGTTCCCTGACGACCGCCAGGTCACACTCGGCAGCCAGCTCGAACCAGCCCGCCGATTTTCCGAGGCTCGGAATCCGAAATACACCATCGTCAAAGGTCACGTCGGACTGCGCCACGCCGAACCGCTTCGCGGCAACTCCGGTCGCTTTGTCAATCAGGTCCCGGGACGCCCCGTGGATTATCGTGGCAGCCTGACGCATGGAGCGCCCGGAGTGCGAGCCGCCGCCCGCCTTTACGATGTCGGTATCCCCGAGGACGATCCTTACCGCGTCCACAGGAACGGCCAGGAAGTCCGCGGTGACCTGCGCGAAACTCGTCTCCTGGCCCTGACCGGTGGGTTGGGTGCCGATCACCACCTCGACCACACCGGTGGATTTGATCGTGAGTTCGGCGCGCTCACCCGGGGCGCCTATGGAGGACTCCACGTAGTTGGCGAATCCCCGGCCCAAGCGCTTGCCTCGATCACGGGCCGCGACCTCACGCTCGGGGAATCCACTCCAGTCCACCAGGGCGAGCGCCGTATCCATGTTGGTTTCGTATTCGCCGCTGTCGTATCGGATCCCGAGGGGATTGGCGAACGGCATGGCGTCCGCAGGCACAAGATTTCTGCGCCGCAATTCGATCGGGTCGAAACCGAACTCCCGGGCAGCCGTGTCGATCGCGCGCTCCAGCGCATGAGTGACCTCCGGCCGACCGGAACTGCGATAGGCCTGGGTCGGCGCCGTGTTGGAGAACACGGCTCTCGCCCGGGCCGTCGCGGCGTCAAAGCGGTAGCCACCGGTCACAAGCGCAATGCCCTTTCCCAACGGCGACAACGATACGATCCAGGCGCCGACGTTGCTCAGGTTCGAAGCCCTGTAGCCCAGGAAACGCCCCTCCGTGCTCAGCGCCAGTTCTACCTCGGTGACCAGATCCCTGGCTTGGTAGTCGCTCAGGAAGGACTCGGATCGAGATGCGGTGTACTTGACCGGCCGACCGAGTCGCCTGGCCGCCCAAAGGGCAAGGCAGTACTCAGTGTACACCCGGTTCTTGGTACCGAAGTTACCGCCGACATCAAGGCACAGCACGCGCAGCGCATCGGGGTCCTCTCCCAAGGCGGCGGCAATCTGGTGCTTGTGCCGCACGGCGCCGTTGCTGCCCGCGTAGAGCGTGTAGCGGCCACTATCGGTATTAAAAGCGGCCAATGCCGCGCGGGGCTCCAGCGGCACGCCGGTAATC
>VYEH01000238.1:3877-4485 GCA_009843005.1 Pseudomonadota bacterium
TCCTTCGAAGGCCGCTGCCGGGGCTTCAGCGTCTCCGAACATCGCGTCGCAACACACGTTGTCCGGCACTTCCTCCCAGACCGAAGGCGAATCCGGACTTGCCGCCGCGACGCTGTCGGCCACCCAGGGCAATGGCTCGTAATCCACGTACACAGCCTCCGATGCATCAACCGCCTGTTCGCGGGTTTCCGCCACCACCATGGCGACAGCCTCGCCCACATGGCGCACCTTGTCCTGAGGGAGAATCGCGTGCGGGCCGACGAAGATCGGTCCGCCGTCCGGCGCCGTCAGCTTCAGGTCGGTGCGGGTGGACGGAACCGGGCTGTGGGGAATCGTTCCCAGACCGTCGGCCGCGCAGTCCCTGCCCGTGAAGACGGCCGCGACGCCGGGCATCGTGATTGCTTCGCCGGTATGCACTTTCAGGATCCGGGCGTGGGGATGCAACGAGCGGACCATGGCCGCATGGAGTTGACCGGGAAGGTTGAAGTCATCGCTGAATCGCCCCCGACCGGTGAGGAGCCTGGCGTCCTCCCTGCGGGGCACGGATCGCCCGATGGAGCGAATCGTTCGATCGTCGAAAGCGGCACTCACCGAACTTTGCTTACGGG
>VYEH01000122.1:0-1793 GCA_009843005.1 Pseudomonadota bacterium
AACGGGAGCAGCGTACGTGCCCCACGCTTTCCTGCCTGTGTCAGCCATCGTCAGTCTATCGAACCAACGAGTCAATCGGGACATCACGTTTCCCCGTCCAGGGCATCGGCCACCCTGCGGTAAGCTTCCCGAAACGGGATGCCTTCATTGACCGCCAGCGTACTGGCGCGTTGAGCGGCGTCCAGGCCGTCGCCCAGGCGAATGTTCTCGGGCCGGAAAACGACTCCGGCGAGCGCATGCGCCATTATCCCGAGGGTATCGTGCGCCAGGTCCACCGCGCGAAACAGCGGTGCCTTCAATCTTTGCAGGTCGCGCTGATAACCGGAATTGAGCTTGCCGGTGATGGCCAGCGTCTCGTTGAGCGCCCCGACCGCCACGGCCCGGGCGCTGCGCACGAGCTCGAATACGTCCGGGTTACGCTTCTGGGGCATGATCGAGGAGCCGGTCGTCATCTCGTCCGGCAGCGATACGAACGAGAACTCCTCCGTGTAGAACAGCAACAGGTCCGCGGCCAGCCGGCCCAGGTCGCCGAGCAGCAGCGCGATCTCGAAAATGAGCGCGGCTTCGGCCTTGCCCCGGCTGAGTTGAACCGCGGTCACCGGCTCCTGGGTGGAGGCGAAGCCCAGGGCTTCTCGGGTGGCTTCCCGGTCCAGCGACACGCCCGGGGCGCCGAACCCTGCCGCCGATCCCAGCGGATTCATGTCCGCGCGCCGCAAAGCCTGCTGCAAACCCAAGGCATCGTCGCGCAGCTCCGCGGCAAAACCACCGGCCCAGAGTCGTACCGAACTCGGCATCGCCGGCTGCATGTGGGTATAGCCGGGCAACGCGACATCGCCCTGCCGCCCGGCCAGGCCGTCCAGCGTCTCTGCTACCGCGACGGCGCCGTCGGCCAGCGACGCGGCGGTGTCCTTGAGATACAGCCGCAGCGCGGCCAGCACCTGGTCGTTCCTGGAACGGCCCAGGTGTACCCGCGCCCCCGCTGGACCGACGAGTTCCACGAGTCGCGACTCAAGCGCGCCGTGCACGTCTTCGTCCTGCAGGCCTATGGCCCACTCACCGCGGGCGTGCCGCTCCGCCAACTCGGTCAGACCGCGGCAGATTGCCTCGCAATCCGTCGCGGCCAGGAGATCCTGGTCCCTGAGCATCTTCACATGAGCGATGGAGGCGCGAACATCGTACGCCACCAGCCGCGCGTCCAGCAGGTGATCTTCGCCCGCCGTGAAACGCAGGATGCGTTCATCCAGGGGCGCGCCCTTGTCCCAGAGCCGGGTCATGGTTTCTCGCCCTGTTGTTCCGCCGGGCTGAGGTTGCGGATGTCATTCACCACCAGCGTACCCGTACCCTCGTTGGTAAAGACCTCCAGCAGCAGGCTGTCGGGCAACTTCCAGGAGATCACGTGGACGCGGGCCACACCGCCGCGCAGGGCGTTCTCGATGGCGGCCGCCTTCGGCAGCATGCCGTCGCTGAGCCGGCCCTCGCGGCGCAACTCGCCGAGCCCGGCGACGTCGACGTAGGAGATCACCGAACGCGGGTCGTCGATGGATTCGAGAATCCCCGGTGCGCCTGTGGCGAGAATGAGCTTCTCCGCGTCAAGCGCCTCCGCGATGGCCGCGGCCACCGTGTCAGCATTGATGTTCAGCAGCGTCCCCGACTCGTCGGCCGACAGCGGGCTGACGATGGGAACCAGGTCGTCGTCGAGTTGCTTCAGCAGAATCCCCGCATCGACTTCGTCGATATCGCCCACGAACCCGTAGTCCACCGTCTCGCCGGAGTCGCCGCCGGTCGCCACCGGC
>VYEH01000122.1:1803-4468 GCA_009843005.1 Pseudomonadota bacterium
CATCAAGGCCCACCGGCGGCCGCCGGTGGGCCTTGATGAGCCCCGCGTCCACGCCGCTGATGCCCACGGCTGCGATGCCCAGGTCCCTGCACGCCGCCAGGATCCGGGTGTTGATCTGTCCGTTGAGGACCATGGTCGCGACTTCGAGCGAGCGCCGGTCGGTGATCCGCCGGCCTTCGACGAACTCGCTGGAAACGCCCAGCGACCGGGCGAGTTCCGTTGACTGCGGGCCGCCGCCATGCACCACGACCACGCGGATGCCGACGCCGTGCAGGATGCCCACCTGCTCCATCAGCGCCCGCGTCCCCTCCGCCGATACAAAGGCGTCGCCGCCGGCCTTGAGCACAAACACCTTGCGCTTGAACATGCGGATGTAGGGCGCCGCGCGCTTCAGCGCATTGACCGTGATGGCTCGCTCGTCTCTGCTCAATGGTCGCATGTCCGTATCCCGTTCAACCCTTCATCATCCGGTACAGGACCGCCATTTGCGCCAGCATCCGGTTACGCGCCTGCGGCACGACCACGCTTCGCGGGCCGTCCAGGATCGCATCGGCCACGACCACGCCGCGGCGCACCGGAAGGCAGTGCATGAAGCGGCAGTCCTCGCGCGCCGGCTCGAACCAGGGTTCGTCCACGCACCAGTCCAGAAGTTCCTCGCGCAGGGCCTGATCGCCCGCCCGGTCGCCGTAGTGCGACGTGGACGACCACGATTTTGCGTAGATCACGTGCGCGCCCTCCATGGCCTCGCGCCGGTCGGCGGTTTCGGTGACGCTGCCTCCCGATGCGTCGGCCAGGGCGCGAGCCTGATCCATGATCCGCGGCGGCAGTTCGAACCCGGGCGGCCGCAGCACCGTCACGTCCATGCCGCGCTGGCTGGCCATGCGCACGGCGGCGGAGGGCACCGCCAGCGGCAGCGCCAGCGGATGATAGGCCCACGAGAGCACGAACTTGCCACCTTCGGCGGGTACCCCGAGATCGTCGAGGGTCTTCCAGTCCGCCAGACTCTGGCAGGGGTGCTGGATCGCCGACTCCATGTTGATGACCGGAACGTCCACCAGCGAAACCAGATTCTGGAACTCGGTATCGGCCAGGTCCACGTCCAGGTTGCGCCGTTCGGCGAAGGCGCGAATGCCGATCGCATCGCCGTAGGAGGCGATGACCGGCACCGCCTCGCGAACATGCTCGGCGGCCGCCCCATCCATCACGATGCCCGGCCGTGCCTCAAGGCCATGGATGGACATCTCCGGAGAGATCACGAACGATCCGCCGCCCAGCCGCGCCATGGCTGCCTGAAACGACGCCAGCGTGCGCAGCGAAGGGCTGAGAAAGAGTAGTGACAGGACCTTGCCTTCGAGGGCATGGGGTTCCGGCAGGCGCTCCAGGCGGCCGGCAAGTTCCAGCAGGCCGGCGATTTCCGAAGCGTCGAAATCCGTCAGATCATTGAAGCGTTTCACAATCGAGTTCCTCCAGCGCCCGGGCGAGACGCTTGACATGGCGTGTTTCAAGAATGAGCGGCGGCAGCAGCCGAAGTACATGAGGGTCCGCGCTTGTTCCGGTGAGGATGTTTTTGTGGAGCAGGGCCTCGAGCACGTTGGCGGCCCGCGGACCGGTGCGAAGGCCGACCAGCAAGCCCGCGCCGCAGGTCCCGGTGACCGGGCCGCGGACGCAGGTTTCGAAGATACAGGCGGACGTCTCACGCACCCGCGCCAGCAGATTGTCCGATTCGATCACCTCGAGCACGGCGTTGATCGCCGCGCAGGCCAATGGACCGCCCCCGAACGTGCTGCCCAGGGCGCCGAAGCCGATCTCGGCGGCCAGGTCCGGGGTCATCAGCACCGCGGCGCAGGGGAAACCGCCGCCCAGTCCCTTGGCCGCGGTCAACAGATCGGGTCGTATCCCGTACAGGTCGGCGCCGAACGGCTCCCCGAGCCGGCCGACCCCGGTCTGTACCTCGTCCAGGATCAACAGCGCACCACTTCGGTCGCAGAATTCCCGCGCTGCCGTCATGAACGCCCTCGAAAAATCGAACGCGCCCGCCACGCCCTGCACCGGTTCGATGATCACCGCTGCGGTATCGCTGTCCACAGCAGCCCGCAGTGCTTCGATGTCGTTCCGCGGTACGAAAGTGACATCGAACGGTGTCCTCGGAAAGCCGTACCAGGACTGCGCTCCCCAACTCACCGCGGCAGCAGCGGCAGTGCGGCCGTGGAACGCGTGTTCCGTAGAAACTACCTTGGATCGCCCGGTGGAACGCAGCGCGATCCGTAGCGCATTTTCGTTGGCCTCCGCGCCGCTGTTGACGAAGAACACTCGTGACAGCGGGTCCGGAGCGAACGCGGCGAGTCGCTCGGCGGCCTCGTCGCGAATCTTCATTGCGACGATATTGCTCTGGAATTGCAGGGCTTTCGCCTGCCCGCCGATCGCTTCGGTCAGGCGCGGATGCGCGTACCCCAGGGCCGCCACCGCGTGCCCGCCGTAGAGGTCCATGACGCGCCGCCCGCTGCCGTCCTCAAGGTACACGCCCCGCCCACTGACCGACCGAAACGGCACCAGCGGATAAACCTCGCTCAGATTGGCGGTTTCAGTACCCATATCCCACCGAACTTTCCGCATGGGCGCGTGCGAACAGCACTTGTTCGCGTCGTGGGCGAGGAGCGTGCCAGGG
>VYEH01000395.1 GCA_009843005.1 Pseudomonadota bacterium
GTGTACCGACACCAGGGACGACGCGCAGGCAGCGTCCACGGCCTTCGCCGGACCCATGAAGCCCAGCACGAAGGAAACCCGCCCGCTGGTGCCGTTCAGGTTGGTGCCGCTCAGGGCATAGAGAGATTCTGCGGCCTCGCCGGGCCTGTCCGAATCCACGACGAGCATTCGGTACTCGTCGTTGCTGATGCCGGTATAGACGCCGGTGAGGCTTTCCCTGAGCCGATCTGGATCCATCCCCGCGTTCTCGAGCGCCTGCCAGCTCGCCTCCAGCATCATGCGTTGCTGGGGATCGAGCAGTTCCGCCTCGACCGGCGAGATTCGGAAGAACCCCGCGTCGAACCTATCGATGTCTTCTACGTAGGCGCAGTAACGGCAGGCGCCGTGTGCGTTCCCGGAATCCTTGAACAGGTCTTCCAGACGGTTCGGGCCCGAATCCGGCAAGCCGTCCAGCACCGAGTTGCCGCCTTCTTCAAGCAGGCGCCAGAAGCTTGCAATATCGGGCGCACCGGGGAAATTGCACGCCATGCCCACGACCGCGACGGGTTCTACGAAGCGGGAGTTCTCCCGGATGCGGCTCTGGGTCTCCGCCAGGGCTTCGCGGGAACTATGGAGTTGACCGTCTCGTTCCATCGCACTTTCTTTCAACGTGCGCTCCTTGACTGGGCTTTCCTTCACCCGGTACGGGTGATTGTACGGCAGTTTCCATTGCTACAAGCAGGGTTCGGATCAGCTGTTTCTTGATCCCCTGATATGCTTAGCGACGGGCGCGAATTCTACGGCGCAGACTTTTGGCATGGCCGCGCGAGACCATATTTCCGTCAGGCGGCCTGACGCTTCCGATTAACTTCGTTGCGCAAGGAGCGGACGCGCCTGGCCAGATTGCGAATTTCGCCCTGGAGGTCTTCAATGCTGCCCGAAAGGTTCAGCGTGGCAATCTCAAGCCGTTTGCCCGCGTTATGGACGCGATGGACGATGTCGTTCGCATCGCCCGCCGCGTAGATGAGCAGGCCGCCGGGCAGGCCGAGTGCGGTGGTGTAGGCGAGGAGTTGGTAGAGATCTGCGTTCGGCGCCCGCTTGTCCTCGATCAACTTGTACTTCGCGTCACCGACGAAGACGCAGGTATGGCCGTTCCACCAGGACACGTCCGGAGCGAGCCGAATTTTTCGGCCCTCGTCAAGGTAGATGGTCTTCGGAAGGTTCTTGTCGGACACGAAAACTTGGTCTGCCAACCGAAGATCTTCCCGCAGAGCCCGGGTGACGAATTCCTGGAACACCACGTTCATGTCCATCAGGAAACCGTTCGCCCGGACGGAGCCGCACCCGGTCTCGATGGCGACGTGGCGCAGGATGAGTCGAGCCAGCGTCACAACCTCACGATAGTGCTCGTTCAGGCGGTCGAACTTGACCTCGGGAACGGCGGTGGTCGGAAATTCAACAAGGCTGACGTTATTCAAGGTCGCGGCGATCCAGCCGAGGTCGATGCGCGACTGCCGCGAATGGATGCGCAGTTTTCCAAGTTGTGCGGCCGCGGCCTTCACAAGCCGGTTCGGGAGAATGTCGTCGGTGAAGTCGTCATATCGGATTTCAATGGGAATCGGAATACCGAACCGGCGGCGTAACTGGTCGGCGGCCCGTATGCGTCCACGAACCGTGTACAGGGACTCCTCTTCGGTTCGATAGCCGTGGAGAAGGCCGCGAGCGAAGGCGCGGCGGGCGGCGCGGGTCAGCGCCAGTACAAGAGCCTCGGTCAGCGTCGGCTGTTGCTGGTAATCGAAGCGTTCCCGCCGAAAGTCGACGGCTCCCTTTGCGCCCATGGCGTAGGAAGCGAGATAGAGGACGCGGCCGATATCCAGCTTCGGCTGGATCGATACGGACAGATCGCCGATCTCGAACGCGCCGACCTTTGAGCCTGGTGTCAGGTTGTAGACGTCCTCACGTGCGGTGGCAGGTTCGATGGAGTCGAGGAAGTGGCGAAGATCGTCGCGCTCACGGATGGAGAGGGCGATCGATTTCGAGGTGCTCCACTCTTGGAGGTCGAGGTGTCTATTCGTCAGTCGTTTCGTGTGATTCATCGCTTCTGGTATTTGTCGACGTCGCTCGCTTACCGGGCGTTCCCGCGCCGAATGGAAGGAGTCGTATCGATACGAGTCCCGATGGATGGAAGGCAGCAGGTTGACCTATCCGTTACCGGTCGCTTGCGGGTGCCGCGGCTTCCGGCTCGTCTTGGTCGACCACGTCCTCGTCAAGCCTGAGCGCGTCGAAATCGAATTCTGCCAACCGCTCGCTCGCTCCGTAGAGGTGCTCCTGGACGTAAGGCAGGACATTGTGCTCCCAGATGAGCCGCGCCATCTCGTCGTCGAGATTATTCTTCAGAAAGTAGCTCGGCCCGATGGCCGCATGTTCATCCTGCAAGCGTTCGTTTGCGCGGTCCACCATGCTCGCCAGCCAGTGCATCCCGGGCGCATTCCCGGTCAGCCAGCGCGAAAGCAATCCCTTGATTGGCGGTTTGTCGGGGTGGAACTCCACGAAATGGAAACGGCGCCGCAGGGCAAGGTCGACCAGCGCGATGGACCGGTCCGCAGTATTCATGGTACCGATAATGTAGAGATTTTTCGGCAGACTGAATGGCTTGTCGGACTCGTTGGCGTACTGCAGGCGTATCTCTGCGTCTCGGTACTCCAGCAGATAGTAGAGCTCGCCAAACACCTTGGCGAGGTTGCCGCGGTTGACTTCGTCGATGATGAGGAAGTGTGGGGCATCCGGTTCGTCGCGTGCTGCCTCGGCGGCGTTGACCAGCGGGCCATTCCGGCGTGTGAAGCCAGCTTGACCGTTCTGGAGTGTCGGTCGATAGCCCTGGACGAAATCCTCGTAGGCGTAGGACGGATGGAACTGGACGAGCGTCACACGGGAGGCGTCTCCTGCGAGACAGTCAGCCAGCTTGCGGGCAGCGTAGGTCTTGCCCGTACCGGGCGGTCCTTGAAAGATGATCTGAGGCTTGTCGTCCAGCAGGAGCGCGATTCGGTGGAGGCGGTCCCGGTCATAGAGTAGATCGTCGGCGAGCGGATTAAGGTCTGTGGACGAGAGTTTCGGCGGTGGCGGAACGGGTACCGGCGGGTCGCCGTCGTTAACTTGGTCGTTCGCGTACCAGTCTGGATGCCAATGGCGGAGGAACTGATCATAGTCCTGCGGCTTTCCTCCGAAGGTGAAATCGATCAGCGCGTCTGTGGCCCACTGTAAGTTCGGCTTAGCTGATTCGTGCGAAACCTTCCAGACCGTGTCGCGATATGTGTAGAAATACCAGTCACGAGGAGGACTTTCCCGTTCCCAGTCGACATAGAGCGTGCGGCCATCGCCCATGTTATTAGTCACAACTCCAGTCGCCTTGATGCGCATGACAGAAGCAAATTGGTTCTTGTAATGGAACGGAAGATTTTTCTTCTGTGTGAACGTTGCCTTGATAGCTATCCGGTCTCCGGACTCGATCTCTCTCACCTGATCCAGGAATTTGTCCGTATGGTCGTTCTCCCAGGTGCCTTCTCGAATGAAACGGTCGGTCTGGTCGCCTTTGTCCCAATCCGCGCCGACTAGCCAGCAGGGCCTCTGTTTATCGCTCGCAGATGGCCAGCCATTTGCAAGCTGCCAGTAAACCGACTGTGCTTCAAGCCGGTCAGCCGGTTGCTCCAGTCCTATCTTGCGAGCACGTTCAATGATTTCGTCAAGGAATTTGAGGAAGTGATCGTACAGGCTGGCCTCGTCCGACTTGGAAGGTGAAGGAGGTGCCGAAAGGCCGATGCGCTTTAGCGTATTTTTGTATTCCGTAATCTTGAATACCGGGAACTGACGGGCATCGATCGCCATCAGAAGACAGGAGACCATCCTCAAGCCGTTACCCCTGCCACTTAGGATGCCGCTTGGAACATTCCTCGTTAGTGTCCGAATCCGGTCAACAGAAGACAGTTCGTCCTCGGACCACAATGCCCTCAGAGCAGCGATAGCCGCCCCGTGATCGGCGGTCCACCATTTTCTGAAGTTGTTGCGTGTTTCCCAATAGACCAGATTGTTGTCCAGCGCCTTAAAAACCAGATCGAGGCAGTTCTCCTCGGCTTTCAATACCGCATGGCGAGCTTCCCGGAGTTGCTCCGCTATGGCCAGCTTGTAATCGACTTCCTCCGGGTATAGCTGACCGCTCTCGATAAACCCACGCACATCGTTCAGGTACGCATCCCATCCAGTATTCGCGGTCAATTGGTTTCTCCTCCAAACTGGGGCCGATCTATGAGCTGCTGCGCCCGGTCGTTCTCCTTGCCGGATAGTCGGCTGGGAGCACGTCGAGTGCTTTTAGCCCGGTTATCGACTTCAGGCCGGGACGTTACGGCATTCTCACGTCTGGGACAACGACCGGTCGATTCGTATACGGTCGCTCAGCCCGAGATAGTTCAGCTTCTGTTTCAGTTCGGTATCCGGC
>VYEH01000301.1 GCA_009843005.1 Pseudomonadota bacterium
ATCCAAGAGTTCAGGATGACATTCTAATTCTACCACAAGCAGGGGCTTGGCCCGCGGTAACCGGACCCCGTTATACTTCGCGCCTGTTCCCGACTCCGCCGTGGTGCGCCGTCTGCCGTGAGCCAACCCATCGATGCGCTGATATGCCCGCGCTGGACCATCGCGGTGGAACCCGACACCACTGCACAGGAGGCGCTTTGTCTCGCGATCCAGGGCGGCAGAATCCTGGAATTGTTGCCGAGGGAGCAGGCATTGGAGCGCCACGCTCCCGTACAGGTATACGAGCGCCCGGACCACGTGCTGATGCCGGGGCTGGTGAATGCCCACACCCACGCGGCCATGACGCTGATGCGCGGCTTCGCGGACGATCTGCCCCTGAAGGAGTGGCTAACGGAGAAAGTCTGGCCCACAGAAATGAGATTCGCGGCGCCGGAGTACGTTACGGATGGTGCTCGGCTGGCGATCGCGGAGATGCTGCGCGGAGGCATCACCTGCTTCGCCGACATGTACTTCTATCCGCTGTCCACAGCCCGGGTGGCCGCGGAGAGCGGTATCAGGCTGGTGGCCGGCATGATCGCGCTGGAATTTCCCACTCCGTGGGCGGCCGATGCCGCGGAGTGCATACGCAAGGTGCTCGCCGTTCACGACGCGGTCCGCTCCGAGCCGCTGGTGAGCACGATGTTCGCGCCCCACGCCCCCTACACCGTCGCGGACGGCACCCTGAAACGCATTCGCCAACTTGCCGACCAGCTCGACGTGCCAGTGCAGACACATCTGCACGAGACCGCTGGAGAGATCGCCGACTCCATCTCGGAGACGGGGCGGCGACCGATTCGGCGCCTCGACGATCTGGGGCTGATCAATCCGGGCCTCATGGCCGTGCATGCGACTCAACTGACCGCCGGAGAAATCGACCTACTGAAGCTTAACGGGTGCAGCGTGATCCATTGCCCGCGCTCCAACCTGAAGCTGGCGAGCGGTACGTGCCCCGTGGCCGACTTGCTGGCGGCCGGCGTGAACGTGGCGCTGGGGACCGATGGGGCGGCCAGCAACAACCGGCTGGATCTCTGGGCGGAAATGGATACCGCGGCGCTGCTGGGCAAGTGGGTCGCCGACGACGCCGCTGCCCTGCCCGCTCCCGAGTTATTGAAGATGGCCACCATCAATGGCGCACGGGCGCTGGGACTCGAAGACACAATCGGCTCCCTGGAGCCGGGCAAGAGCGCGGACCTGATCTGCGTCCGCCTTGACGCCACAGAGACTCGTCCGGTGCACGACCCGGTTTCGCAACTGGTTTACGCGGCCGGTCGGGAACACGTCACCGATGTCTGGGTAGCCGGTCAGCACCTGTTGGCCGACAGCACACTCACACGGATGGACACGGCTGCCATACGCGACAAGGCCGACACATGGGCGAACAGGATGCACGTCTCATGAACCGGACCGCGCGCAACGCAGACCCTGAGGAGCTGGCCAGATTCGAAGCGCTGGCCGGCCGTTGGTGGAGACCCGACGGCCCAATGAAAGCACTCCACGAAATCAATCCGCTGCGCCTGGACTATATTGACAAGCGCGCTCCGCTGAAGGGCGCCCGCGTACTGGATGTGGGCTGCGGCGCAGGCCTGTTGAGCGAGGGAATGGCCCGGCGTGGAGCGCAGGTGCTGGGCATCGACCTCGCCCGCACCAGCCTCGACGTGGCCGTCAACCACGCCCGGGAGCACGATATCGAAGTTGAATACCGGTGCCAGAGCGCTGAGGAATTGGCCGTCGAGCAGCCCGGAGCATTTGAAATCGTGACCTGTATGGAAATGCTGGAGCATGTTCCGGACCCTGCTCAGGTCGTTGCTGCGTGTGCCCGCGCCGTACACCCGGGCGGAACGGTGTTCTTCTCCACCATCAATCGCAACCTGAAGAGCTTTCTGCTGGCCATCGTCGGCGCCGAGCACGTGCTCGGGATGCTGCCGAGAGGCACCCACGAGTACGAAAAGTTGATTCGACCATCGGAGTTGGCCGCCTGGTGCCGGGAAGCCGGCCTGCACGTACTGGATATCACCGGTCTGCATTACAACCCCCTGGCCCGTACTTACCGGCTCGGGGGCAATGTCGATGTCAACTACTTCGTCGAGACGCAGCGCGGTACACAGACGTGAGCATCGAAGCCGTTCTGATGGACCTCGACGGCACGCTGGTCGACACCGCGCCCGATCTCGTCGGGGTTCTGAACAAGCTCCTGACAAACCGTGGCCGCCCGCCGGTACCCTATGCCATCGCTCGCAACGAAGTCTCCAACGGGGCTCTGGGACTGCTGCGGTTGGGATTTCCACAGCGGCGAAGCGATTCCGGGCTTGAGCCGTTACGCTTGGAATTCCTCAAGGTTTACACGCGTCATGTTTGCGTCAATTCACGTTTATTTAACGGGTTAAATACTATTCTTTTTAGGCTACATGGCAGATCGATCCCATGGGGAATCGTCACGAACAAGCCCCATTCCATGACAACTCCATTGCTTGAGGAACTCTCTCTACCCTATCCACCGGATTGCGTGGTGAGTGGTGACCGCCTGCCGCAGCGCAAGCCACACCCGGCTCCGCTGCTCCTCGGCGCGGGAGAGATAGGCATCGATGCGGAACGCTGCGTCTACATCGGCGACGCCCGCCGCGACATCGACGCCGGACGGGCCGCGGGCATGGCAACCATTGCGGCCGCCTACGGTTATATCCGCGCCGACGACGACCCCGCGCAGTGGGGCGCCTCAGCGGTCATTCGCCGTCCCGGGGACCTGATCGATGCGGTGGACGGCCTGGCATGAGCAGCCCCATTTCATTGCGGGCTTACAAGCCACGCATCGACCTGTTGGAGGGCCGGGTGATTCTGGTCACCGGGGCCAATCGCGGGATCGGTCGGGCGGTGGCCCGGGATCTCACGCGGCATGGCGCCACCGTCGTCCTGCATGGGCGGGACGAGAAGGCCCTGGATGCGCTGTATCGCGAGTTGAGCGAACTGGGTCCCGAACCCGCCGTCGCGGCACTGGACCTCGAACTCGCCCAGGGTAAGGATTACCACGCCCTGACATCGCGACTCGAATCCCGCTTCGGCAAGCTCGATGGGCTACTCCACAACGCCAGCATTCTCGGCGACCGCAGTCCCGTGGAGCACTACGATATCGGCCTGTGGCAAAGAGTGATGCACATCAACTTCAATGCCGCATTCATCCTCACACGTTGCCTGCTGCCCCTCATGCGCCGCTCCGAAGACGCCTCCGTGATATTCACCACCAGTGGCGTGGGCAACCAGGGCCGAGCCTACTGGGGCGCCTACTGTTGCTCCAAATTCGCCACGGAAGGGCTGACGCAGACACTGGCGGATGAACTGGAAAACACGAACGTCAGGGTGAACTGCATCGACCCCGGCGCGGTACGCACGGCCATGCGGCAGACGGCCTACCCGGCTGAAGATCCGCTGACCCTGGCAACGCCCGAGTCCCTGACCGGCGCTTACCTGTACCTGCTGGGGCCTGACAGCCGGCGGGTCAACGGGGAGCGCGTTCGAGCACAACCATGACTGCCTGCTCATCTCGCCCTTGCCCATAAGACAGCGCTGTCATAAGCTACAGGTACCATGTGAGACGAGCCGGCATACGCCGGAGCATTGGGTACCGACGATGCAACGCAGACAATTCTTGAAGGGAGCGGCTGCAGGAGGAGCACTCGCCGCAAGCCGGCCCGGCTTCGGAAACCAGGCCCAGACCGATGCAACAGCGACCGCGAGTCGTACCCTGCCTCTGCCGCCCATGCACATGCACGTCGGCACACAGCGCCGCCCCACCGACAGGGAGACGCTTGAATTCTGCAAGCGCCACGGCGTCGATCATGTCTGCGGCTACCCGCTGGATCCGAACCTGAACGACACCCGCCAATACTGGACCCTGGACGAACTTGAACGCACTCGCGACCTGTGCGAGCAGCATGGCATCTCGCTGGACATGGTCACCGTGCCGCTGCTGTGGAGCCGTTCGGTGGACATCGCCCGGTTCAGCGCCATCATGCTGGCCGACGACCCCGAGCGGGACCGCGATATAGAGCACATCCAGGACATGATCCGGCACTGCGCGCGGGCCGGCGTCCCGGCGTTCAAGTACAACATGAACCTGCTGGGCGTGCTCAGAACGGAACCGACGCCGGGCCGCGGCGGCAGCCGTTACTCCACATGGACGAAGCCGGCGACCGCGGACTGACCCGGGCCGGAAGCGTCGACGCGGACGAGTTCTGGACCCGGATCGAGTATTTTCTGGACCGGATCATTCCCGTATGCGACGAATTCGGTATCCGAGCCGCCTGCCATCCCCACGATCCGGGGGTGCCGCCCGAGGGCTTCCAGGGCGTGGCCCGGGTGCTCGGCACAGTGGACGGCCTGAGGCAGTTCGTCTCCCTGCACGACAGCGAACATCATGGCCTGAACTTCTG
>VYEH01000277.1 GCA_009843005.1 Pseudomonadota bacterium
ACATCGGGCGTTTCGTGGTCCAGCTTTGCAGCGCGGGGTGCCGCTACGTGACCGGGCAAAGCATCGCCGTCGATGGCGGCCAGGCGTTGCTGGGATAGGGGACAGTATTGCTCTTCACGGCACCTAGGGGAACCGTGACGGGCACAGGTCGATGGTGGTCGAGCCCAGTGCGCGCACGGTGCCTTGGCTTGCGCGGATGACTTCCCGACAGGGCGCCATACAGCGCTGCGTTCAAGTCGACATCGCCAAGTCCTGCCAAGATACGCCCTACATTCAGTTGCGCGAACAGTTGCGCGAACCATCTTTCCAGTTAGCCGGATAGTCGTGGCATTGAGGCTCTGATATCAGACGTGCGCGTACTCATGCATATACCTATGTTTTCACACAACTCATGGCGATATTAAAGATAACTGGTTGCTATCTGCATCAGTGCGGTGTAATACTGCTTCCGGTGTCTTGGGAGGTATTGGGATCAAGACGAACACCACTTGAGGAGAGGCCAGATATGTCCGACTGCAACTCCAGTCTTTCTTTTCGATCACTCACGCTTTCAGCGGCCATTGTGGCTCTTAGCCTGCCCATGGAACTCGCATGGTCCCAGATTGAGGAAATCACGGTCACCGCGCGCAAGCGCGAGGAGAGCTTCCTCGACGTGCCAGTGGTCAGTTCAACTTTTGACGAAACCCAACTCGATACCTTCCAGACCACGAGCTTCTACAACCTAGCCACACGGGTCCCGGGGCTGGTGATCGGCGACAACGTCGGCAGCGTGGGCGGCAACGCAACAATTCGCGGTGTCGGCAATCAGTCGTTCAATCCATCGACCGACGGCGCTGTATCCATCAACGTCGATGGCATGCAGTTCAGCCATGGCGGCGTGTTGCGCACGGCCTTTTTCGACGTCGAGCGCATCGAGGTTCTCAAAGGCCCTCAGTCCCTGTTCTTCGGCAAGAACAGCCCCGGCGGCATCATCGCCCTCAGAACGGCCGATCCCGGAGAGGAAACGGAACTGATGGGGCGGCTCGGCTATGAGTTCGAAGCCAAGGAGATTCTCGCCCAAGCCATTGCCTCAGGCGCCTTGAGCGATACGCTGAAAGCGCGCATTGCGCTCAGCTTTTCCGACGAGGACGGCTACTTCAAGAATCCCGCTCAACCGGCTCCGGGCCTCGGTGGCGCACAGCCGAAGTACGATAACTTTCCCAATGCCGAGAAGTGGTTCGGTAGACTGACGCTGCTCTTCGAACCCAGCGAACGCGTTTCGGCCCGGCTGAAGATTAACTTTGAGGACCGCCAATTGCTGGGCGACGGCGGCGGCGCCCAGATCGTGGGCTGCGACTACCAGTTCGATCCCATCGAACGGTGTCGGCTCGACGACGAGGCGGCCATTGCTGACCTCGACCCACTGTTTTTCCCGGACGACCCCAAGAACGGCGTTCCCTACCAGGACACCCAGTTCTTCTATTCCACCCTGGAGCTTACCCTGGACATCAACGACCACCTGACCCTAACATCGCTAACCGGGTACTCCGAAGACGACCATGAATTCAACATCAACGGTACCTTTCAGCCCGGTACCGTCGACCAGACCTCCCCATTCCTGGGATTTCCGGGCAGCGTACTGGTCAGCGCCCCCAACGGGCATGACCAGAACTATTTCACCCAGGAACTGCGCCTGACCACCAGCCTCGACGGGCCGCTCAACGGCATGCTGGGCCTGTTCTTCGAAGACGGCGAACAGGATTTCCTGCATGCCTCGAAGGTGCCTTTCTTTGCAGTCTTCAACAACAACACCCAGATTGTCGACATAGAGAGCTGGTCAGTGTTCGGGCACCTGCTCTTCGACATTACCGACCGGCTGGAACTGGGCGCCGGCCTGCGGTATCTCAAGGAAGAACGGGACCTGACCACCGTGGACAACGGCATCAACTTCGGCTTCCCGGGTCCGGGACCCGTATCGCTGCCGGTGGACAACATCGACAACGACAAGGTCCTGCCCGAAGTCACGTTAAACTGGAGATTGCAGGACAACATTTCCCTGTTCGGCGCCTACAGGACCGGCTGGAAATCGGGCTCATTCAATGTGGACCAGCCGACTCCCGATGACCGCTCATTCGGGCCGGAAAACGCTCGGGGCGGGGAACTCGGCCTCAAGGCGATACTGCTGGACAACAGCCTGCGCCTAAACGTTGCGGCATATCGGTACGAGTACAAGGACATGCAGGTCAGCCGGTTCGTTTCCCGCCCAGGCGGTACAGGCACCCTGTTGAAGGTGGTCAATGCCGCCAAGGCCACGGTAAGCGGAGCGGAACTCGACCTGACCTATGCCCCGCCCGGCGCGGAAGGCCTGTCGCTATACGCTGCGCTGAACTACAACTCGGGCGAGTTTGACGATTTTCCGGACGCCGCCTGCTACGGCGGTCAAACCATCGATCAGGGCTGCAACCGCAATTTCGACCCTGGTGCGAACGAGTTGGCTCCGGGTTTCGCAATCGGCGGATTCACGGCCCAGGACCTCTCCGACCAGGACCTCCCGCGTTCTCCGAAATGGACCGCCAGTTTCGGTTTCGATCTCGACCGCCCGATCAACGGCAGCCGCATGATGGCCGGGCTCTCGGCTAACGCTTCTTATACCGACGATACGATCATGGACGTCAGCTACCTGCCGCGGGCCTTTCTGGACAGCTACTGGAAAACCAGTGTCAGCCTGCGCCTGTACCCGGCAGACCGGAACTGGGAACTGGCGATCATCGGCAACAACCTCGGCGACGAGGTTACAGCCACCACCTGTGCTCCGGGGCCGTTCGATCAGGTCGGCGGGCTGCTGCCCAACGTGGTGGGCTTGCCTTTGAACGTGGTGATTCCCGGAAGCTTCGACCAGGCCCTGTGTTTCGCCGAGCGGGGACGGGAAATCCGCGTGAGGTTCACGTTGCATCGATTCGGCTCCTGACCTTCGGCGGTCCCCGAGCCCTGTCCGGCACGGGAACGCGCTGCGCCGGGGAACCTGCAGGCCAGGAGCAAACCGATGATCAACACCCGCAGACGCGCAACGGCCCTGATCGTCGTTCTCCTCGGCGCCGGGCTCGTCTACGTCCTGGCCAGCGTATTGGTGTACTGGAACTCCGGCACGCGGATGCTTCCCTACGAACGGGCGGAACCCGGCAAGCCGCCCGCCGACACCGAGTGGCCGCAATACGGAAAAACCGCCAGCGGGGAACGCTGGTCCGGGCTCGACCAGATCAACCGCGGCAACGTCAGGCGCCTGGAAGTGGCCTGGGTCTACCAGGCCGGCGAACTCGATGCCATCCTGGCCGGAGAACAGCCTTTCAACCCCTGGGAATCCACGCCGGTCCTGGTCGAGGACACACTGGTCGCCTGCACGCCGACGGGGAGACTGCTGGCGCTGGACCCGGTCACCGGCGAGGAACGCTGGACTTTCGACCCCGGCGTGGTGTTCTCGCCCTTCGGCCACACCTTCGTCAAGTGCCGCGGCGTTTCGACCTATGTGGACAACTCGGCCGAAGCCGATGCCATCTGCAGAACGAGGCTGCTCTGGGGCACGGGAGACCTGCGCGCATTCGCCGTCGATGCCCGTACGGGCCGGCGCTGCCCGGATTTCGGCGCCGATGACGGCACTCCCGGCGAGGTGCAACTGGACCCTGGCCCGAACCTGCAGTTCCACGACGAAGTGCAGATACACGCACCGCCTGCCATGGCAGGGCATGTTGCCGTGTTTGGGTCCACCCTGGCAGACAATCTGCAAGTGCGGGCGCCGAGCGGCATGGTCCGGGCCTTGGACGCCCGCAGCGGCGAGCTGCTCTGGATCTTCGACCCGGTGCCCCGCGACGGCGGCCCGGCTGCGGCGACCTGGGGGCCGGAGGGTGAAGATCACGTTGGACCCCGAAACAAAAAAAAAAACTTGTCGGCCGATCCGGAGAACGGGCTGGTGTTCGTGCCGACCACGAGCCCCAGCGTGGACTTGGTGGGCAACTACCGCCCGGGCGAAAACCTGTATACGGATTCGCTGGTGGCGCTGGACAGCAGTACCGGCGAGGTCCGCTGGCATTTCCAGATCGTGCACCACGACCTGTGGGACTACGACCTGCCGGCACAACCCATCTTGACGGATTTCGAGCGGGAGGGAGAACGGGTTCCCGCAGTGGTGCAATTGACCAAGCAGGGCATGGTGTTCGTATTCAACCGGCTGACTGGGGAGCCCTTGGTGCCCATCGAGGAACGTCCAGTGCCGCAGACTACCGACATACGGGGAGAGTGGCTGTCGCCGACCCAACCCTTTACCAAGAAACTCGGCCTCGTCGCCCAGGGTATGCGGCCAGAAGATGCTTGGGGCTTCACGTTCTGGGACAGGAATCACTGCCGGCGGCAGATCGAAGATCTGCGCAGCGAGGGCATGTACACGCCACCCAGCAACCAGGGAACCATCGTCTACCCCTCATCCGCAGG
>VYEH01000293.1:0-6591 GCA_009843005.1 Pseudomonadota bacterium
CGGAAGCCTTCCAGGCTGGTGCGATATCAGCAGCAGATACGTATCGGCGCCGGGTTCCTCCAGGGTCTTGAGCAACGCATTGGCAGCCGCCGTGGTCATGGCATCGGCCGGTTCCAGTACCAGCACTCTGCCCTGACCCGTCAGGCTGGTCAGCGACAGGGCTTGTGCGGCTTCACGGATTTGCTCGACGGTCAGTGTACTTCGCTTCGCTTCGGGGAATACCCAGTGGAGGTCGGGATGGCGGTCCACGGGCTCGTGACGCTGGGCCATGGCCGTGGCGGCTTCGACAGCTTCCAGAATCCGTACATCGCCGTCCTTGCCCTCCAGGAGCCGGCGTGCCGCGAACAGTGCAAGGTTGATCTTGCCGACGCCCCGCGGTCCGGCCAGCAGCCAACCATGTCCCAGACGTCCGGCTCCGTGGGCGGTCTCGAATTGCAGCAGGGGCGCCTGCAGCCACGGGCAGATGCCGGTGCTGAGGGTCTGGTAGGCTGAATCGGATATGGGTCTGGCCATGAGCTGCTAGCGGGCAAAACTGCCGAGAAACGTGGCCAAGTGGGCGGAGATTCGGGACCTGACTTCCGTCAGGGAAGGCGCCGCGTCAATCACTTTGATCCGATGCGGTTCGTCTCGCGCCAGTTCCAGGTAGGCCGCACGTACGCGGACGAAGAAATCACGATTCTCGCGTTCGAAGTGATCGGGCGCGCGGGCCCGGATTCTGTTCAGGCCGATCTCCACCGGTGCGTCCAGCAGCAACGTGAGGTCCGGCTCAAGGCCCGCGTGAACGGCGGAGCGCAAGGATTTGATCCAACCCTTGTCGGCGCGCCGTCCGCCCCCTTGATACGCCACCGTTGCATCGCTGAAGCGATCGCAGATCACCCAGCGCCCGGCCGCGAGCGCCGGGCGGATTACCTCATCCAGGTGAAAAGCCCTGGCGGCAAACATGAGCAGCGTCTCGGTTTCGGCTGAAAGTTCGCCATGGTTGCCCCTCAGAATCCAATCCCTGATTTTCTCCCCCAGCACCGTTCCACCGGGTTCCCTTGTGACCACGGTGGGTATATCGGCCGCAGAAAGGGTATCCAGAACGAATTCGAGACAAGTTGTCTTGCCGACACCTTCTGTTCCCTCAAGGGTAATGAACGCTCCTCTCACTGTTCCGAGGTCCCCGCCAACGGGGTACCGGATTGGAATCGGGCAACCGCTTCCCGGTGCTCGTCCAACGTCGTGGAGAAATAGTGGCTCCCGTCCCCGAGTCCGGTAGCAACGAAGTACAACTCAGAACCGGGCGCGGGATCTACGGCCGCTGACACTGACTGCTGGCCGGGCAGCGCAATGGGTGTCGGCGGCAGTCCGGATCGCGTATACGTATTGTAGGGCGTATCGCGGGTGAGATCCGCGCGGCGCAGGTCGCCGTCGAAGTCGTTGCCAAGCCCGTAAATGACTGTAGGGTCAGCCTGCAGGCGCATGCCGCGCTCAAGTCGCCGGTGGAAAACTCCCGAGATGCGCCGGCGTTCTTCGCTCAGCGCCGTTTCCTTTTCGATGATCGAGGCCAGGGTCAACGCTTCGTATGCCGTCTCCAGCACTGTAGTGGCTCGGTACTCTCCCCACGCCTCTACCAGCAGGTCCTGCATCGCCTGATGGGCCTGACGGAGAACTACCACGGCCGGTGTGCCTCGTGGAAACCGGTACGTATCCGGATAGAACTGGCCTTCGGGATGGAGTTCGGGATCGCCCAGTTCGGCCATCACCGATTCAGGGTCGAACCCGCGGGCATCCACCGCTTCATGGTTCCTTAACGCAGCGACCACGTCGGCGAACGTCCAACCCTCGATGATGGTGAGATCGTACAGATACACCCGGCCGCTCACCAGTTGATCCAGCAGTCCCCTGGGGCTGGTTCCGCTGCTGATGAGGTACTCGCCTGCCTGGATGCGTTTCGCATCGCCAGATAAACGCGCATAGGCGTTGAGAAACCAGGCCATCTCAAGGATGCCGCGCCGGGAGAGTTCATCGCTGATTCCCGTCAACGAGGTACCCGGTACCACATCGAGCGTGTCTCCGCCGGCAGCGATAGTCATGGGAGCATTCAGCGACCGCCAGGCAAACAGCAAGGTCGCGCTTACGGCGACGATGACGCTGCCGCACAGCGCCGCGAACATGATCCAACGCAGAGTCCTGACCTGCATTCCGTACTGTGTTACCGCCGTGGGTGTGATGATCCGGGTCGCCCATGGTAACAGGACGAGGATGGAAAATCGGTGGGAGACGCCAACGATCCGCAGCTCGCCGGCAGGCCGGCAAGGCAGATCGGTGGATCAGTCGATCTGCCTGAAGACCAGCGTGCCGTTCGTCCCGCCGAAACCGAAAGAATTGGACAACGCGATCCTTACATCGCGTTCCAGAGCCTCATTCGGCGTGTAGTAGAGATCGCACTCGGGATCCTGGTTCTCGAGGTTGATGGTCGGCGGCACGACCCCTTCCCTGATCGCCATAACCGTAAACAGCGCCTCTATCGCGCCTGCGGCTCCCAGCGTGTGGCCCGTCGTGGACTTAGTCGAGCTGATGACCAATGACTTTGCATGCTCGCCGAACGTCCTCTTTACCGCCAACGTTTCAGCTATGTCGCCCAGAGGCGTCGACGTACCGTGGGCATTGACGTAGTCGACGTCTTCGGCGTTCACTCCCGCATCCTCGAGAGCCAGCCGCATGCAGTGATCCGCACCGGAGCCGTCTTCGGTGGGGGCGGTGATATGGTATGCGTCGCCGTTCATGGCCGAGCCGATCAGTTCGGCGTAAATGTTCGCGCCGCGCCGCCGGGCGCGCTCGTAGTCCTCCAGCACCAGGCAGCCCGCGCCGTCGCTGAGGACAAACCCGTCCCTGTCCCTGTCCCAGGGCCGGCTGGCGCCGGCCGGGTCGTCATTGCGCGTGGAAAGCGCCCGCGCCGAGGCAAATCCGCCGATTCCCAATGGGGTGGTCGCGAACTCCGCACCGCCCGCCAGAATGACATCCGCCTCGCCGATGCTGATCAACCGCCCGGCCAGCCCGATGCAGTGCGCGGACGTGGCGCAGGCTGTCACCAGGGCCAGGTTCAGGCCCGTGAGCCCGTACTTGATGGAGACATGCCCGGAGATCATGTTGACAATGCTTCCGGGAACGAAAAACGGTGAGATTCTCCGGGCCCCTGCCCGCTTGTATTTCTCGTAATTGGTCTCGATGGTATCGATGCCGCCGATACCGGATCCCATGATCACGCCGAATCGATGAGCCTCCGCTTCGGGAACTTCCAGCCCCGCATCCTCGAAGGCTTCGGTGCAGGCGGCAATGCCGTAGTGCATGAACCGGTCCGCCTTGCGACTGTCCTTGACCGACATGTAGTCGGTCACATCGAAATCCCTTATGACACCGGCGAAGGTTGTGCTGAATCCGGTCGTATCGAACGAATCCACCGGGCCGATGCCGCTGACGCCGTCACGGACGTTCGCCCAACCCAGAGCGACGTTGTTCCCCGTGGGAGAGATCAGCCCCAGGCCGGTAACGACGACTCGCCGCCTCGTCATCAGGGCGACCCCGGCCGAACTTGAAAGGGAAAATTTACGATGCGCAAGACGTGCGGGCTACCAGTTACCTGCGCCCTAGGAATCGCTCTTGTGCGCGTTGACGTAGTCGATGGCATGCTGGACCGTGGTGATCTTTTCGGCCTCTTCATCGGGAATCTCGGTTTCGAATTCCTCCTCCAGGGCCATGACCAGTTCGACGGTATCCAGGGAGTCAGCTCCCAGGTCGTCGACAAACGAGGCATCGTTGTTGATTTCGTCCGCCTTGACACCTAGCTGTTCAGCGATGATCGCTCTGACTTGGTCTTCGACACTACTCATGCGTGAGGTACCCCTTAACTGAATGACCGGCCAACAGGCCCATGGCCGCGCTTGCGTGGCGCGTATTGTACTGAGAACAACGGGGGCAATCCACAATGTCTCCAGATATTCCCCATGCCCCTGTACCATTCACAAATCGTTCTCATTCGGCATCAACTCATGTGAAGCCCGCCGTTGACGTTCAGGGTTTCGCCGGTGATGTACCGTGCCGCGTCGGACGCCAGGTAGACCACCGCAGCGGCGACATCTTCCGGCGCCCCCAGCAGGCCGGAAGGGATCTGCCCCCTGAGCGCGGCCGACTGCGATTCGGTCATGCCCCGGGTCATGTCCGTCTCGATGTATCCCGGTGCAATGGTATTCACGGTAATGTTCCGGGTCGCGACCTCCCTGGCCAGGGATTTGCCGAAACCGATCATTCCGGACTTGGACGCGGCATAGTTCACCTGGCCGGGATTGCCGATCTGCCCGACCACCGAAGCGATGTTGACGATGCGCCCCCAGCGGGCCCTCATCATGCCGCGAATGGCTGCCTTGCAAACCCAATAGAGGGATGAGAGATTGGTCGCCAATACCCGATCCCACTCGTCCTGCTTCATGCGGGCGAACAGGTTGTCGCTGGCGATGCCGGCGTTGTTCACCAGGATCGTCGGAACCGATTTCGACTCGGAGAGCGTCCCGAAGAGCGCCTTGACCGACGAGGGGTCGGCCACGTTCAGCATCAGTCCCTGTGCCTCCGGCGAGATCGCCCGCAACCTTTCCGAAATCTCGGCAGCGCCCGTCTCCGTGGTCGCCGTTCCCACGACCTCGGCGCCCTGCAACGCCAACGCCTGCGCCGTGGCCCGCCCTATTCCGCGTGAGGCGCCGGTGACCAGGGCGACGCGGCCTTCGATACCGGGCCAGCGCCCGAGTTGTTCAATTTCCATGTAACCGATGTCCCGTGGTTGGTTCCGGCGCGATTATACGCCGGGGCACCCGGCTCGACCGCCCATTTGAGCCCCCGGCGGCCCGGTTACCGCTGTCGTGCGCGGCGTTGATGCAGGCAGGTATTGTGTTATCTTGGCCGCAGTGGAAAGTACAGCGAGAGACCGGTGCTCCATCGCCCGTCCAACATCCTGATCGATTGCCGCCAAGGATCGGCCGAACGCCATGAACGCGTGCCGGACGCGGCGGCGGCGACCGGCTTTCAGCACGGCTTTACGCTCATTGAGATCATGGTAGTCGTGGTGATCATCGGACTCCTGGCGGCGCTGGTGGCCCCTGCCCTGATCGGCAACATCGACCGGGCCCAGGTAAATCGAGCAATGGCAGATATCCGAAGTATCGAGACCGCGCTCAACCTCTACCGGCTGGACAATTTCCGGTATCCGAGCACCGATCAGGGCCTGGACGCCCTGGTCTCCAATCCCGGCGAAGCGGCCGCTCCCAACTGGAAGGCGTACCTTCGCAGCCTGCCTTCGGACCCCTGGAATCAACCCTATCAGTACGTCTATCCCGGCCAGCGAGGCGAGTTCGACCTGTTCACGTACGGCGCCGACGGCGTGCAGGGCGGTGAAGATATCAATGCGGATATCGGCAACTGGGAACTTAACTGAGGCGCGGGGAGTCTGCACCGGTAACCTACGCGAACCCGTCGCCGGCGGGTTCTCCCTGATCGAACTCCTGGTGGTGATGGTCATCATCGGGTTGTTCGCAGCGACCGCGGTCCTGTCATTGAACGTGGTCGGCCCCGACCGGGAGCTTGAGCGCGAAGCGTTACGGCTGAGGAGCCTGCTGGATACATTGATGGATGAGGCGGTGCTCGAAACCCGGGACTACGGCGTTCAGTTTACCCGCCACGGCTACCGGTTCTTCGTCTACGACTACCGGACGCTGACCTGGCTCGATCCGGAGGGGGACGAGTTTCTGAGGGAGCGCCGTCTCGCGGAACCGCTTGAGCTGACGCTGTTCCTGGATGACCGGGAGGTCTCGCTCGAACCGGAACAGGAGCCCGAACCCGGGGAACAGCCCCAACCGCAGATCGTGTTGCTGGCGAGCGGCGAAATCACACCGTTTGAAGCGCAGTTCTTCCGGGATGTCGCCGGCGGCCGATTCCTGCTCGAAGGCGCCCTTGACGGCACGCTGCAGGTCACCCGAAGTGGGTTCGATGGACCGTAGCCGGGTGCAGGGATTCACCTTGCTGGAGGTGATGGTCGCGCTGGTCATCGTCGCGCTCGGCATGATGGCGGTGCATGCACAACTTAACCGGTACGCTGTCGGCGCCGCGATCATCGAGAACAAGGCGCTTGCAAGCTGGATCGCGTCCAACCGCATCGCGGAACTCAGCGTTGCGCAGCAGTGGCCGCCACTCGGAGAAACCAGCGATGAGGTGGACTACGCCCGGCGAGTCTGGACCTGGCGTGCACGGATTTCGGAAACGCCCGTGGAAAACCTGCGCCGCGTGGACGTGTCCGTGGCGCTCGCGGATCAACCCGAGCAGGTGCTCCACACCGTGTCGGGACTCCTGGAGCCCCCTGCTCCGCCGGGTATTCCTCCGCCCCAATGGCTGCCCGGCGCGACTGGATCGGCCCCGTGATGTCTATCTTGCACGGCTCTCCGGCAGTCGATCCGGACAGGCTCTCCGAGCGCGGATTCACGCTCGTGGAACTGTTGATCGCGATGGCCATCGTCGCGGTGATCGGAGTCATCGCGCTGACCGGACTGTCAACGGTAATGCAGCAGC
>VYEH01000293.1:6601-23001 GCA_009843005.1 Pseudomonadota bacterium
TGCAGCAGCAGACCATCGCGGAGGAGCGCACGCAGAGGTGGCGCGACATACAGTTCGCCATGCACGTCATCGCCCAGGACCTGGCACAGGTGCATCCGAGGGCTGCGCGGGACGAGTCGGGAGAGGCGTGGTACGCCAGTTTTCTGGTTGGGTCCAACGAGCAGTTCGCGGTTGAACTCAGCCGGGGCGGCTGGACCAATCCCGCCGGGCTGCCGCGGGGCCACGTCCTCAGGGTGGCCTACGACTGGGAAATTGAAGGCGGTACGCTGGTTCGATTCCATTGGCCGTCAATCGATCGCACCCTGACGACCCCTCCGGGACGCACGGAGTTGCTGACGGGCGTCGATGACATACAGATTCGATTGCTCGATCGAAACGGCCAGTGGCACCAGGAATGGCCGCCGCTGGATCTGCCTTTCCCGGATTCCCTGGTGACTTCGCCCAGACTGGTTGAGTTCAATGTCTACCTGGAAGACTTCGGCCACCTCTGGCGGTCCGTGGAGGTTGGCGGATGAGGGACCCTCGGGACCGGCAGCGTGGCGTCGCAGTCCTTACGGCGATGCTGGTCGTGACGCTGGGCACGATGATCGCCGTGAACATGATGTGGAACGCGAGCCTTGCGCAACGGCGAGCGGAGGCAGGACTGGCGGCGGACCAGGGCCTTGCGTACCTGCAGGGCGCAGAGGCCTGGGCCGGGGACATTCTCAGGCTGGACAAGGTTGAATTTCCGCAAAGCGACCATCTCGGCGAGATTTGGGCAATGGAACTGCCTCCCCTGCCGGTGGACGGCGGCGCCATCAGCGGCCGGCTCGAAGATCTTCAGGGCCGTTTCAATATCAACAACCTGGTGACGCCCCAGGGCAGCGTGGATACCGTTTCCCTGGCGCAGTTCGAGCGTCTGCTGGCAACGCTCGGACTGGACCCGGCCGCGGCCGGCGCCGTTGTCGACTGGCTCGACGCGGATGTCGAGACCCACTTTCCGAACGGTGCCGAAGACGACGCGTACGCCGGCGCCAACCCGCCCTACCGCACCCCGAACTGGCCGATCACGAGCACCAGCGAATTGAATGCGATCACCGGAATCGAGGCCGAAGGCTATCGAACGTTGCTGCCCTATGTCACTGCATTGCCTTCAGGTACGCCGCTGAACGTCAACACGGCCCCCGCGCCGGTACTGGCGTCGTTGTCCGACAGCATCGATCTGGCTCAGGCAGCCTCGCTGGTGGAGCAGCGGGGCAGCGCCGAATTCGTCGACATCGAGGCGACGTTTGGAGATCTGCTCGATGCCGACACTCGCGGACGTATCGATGGCGCAAGCGACTACTTCCTGCTGACTGCCACCGTGGTACTTGGCACCCACCGGTTCACCCTTTACTCTGTCCTCCAGCGGCACCAAAGTGGACTTTCGGGCGCCGTCTTTCGCAGTCTTGGAGTTCAATAGCCGTGCTCGAGTACCTGGTGATTCGATTGTCGACAATCCCGGGAAACGTCTCACGGGTCGTGCTGGATTCCGCCGGCCAGCGACTTTCGCCGGTTGCGTACGGGTCATTGGAGGAAGCCGCCGGAGAAGCGGCGAACCGCCGTGTGCTGTTGCTGTTGTCGGGACTGGATGCAGTCTGCAGCCGGGCGTCGTTACCCGTGAAGAGCGCGGCGCGTCTGCGGCAGATGTTGCCGTACTCGTTGGAAGATACTGTCGCCGAGGACGTGGACCGCCTGCATTTTGCGGCCGGTGCGAGAGACGCCTCCGGAGGGGTTCCCGTAACCATGGTGACTCGCCAGCGAATGGAAGGCTGGCTTGCGGACTGTGAACGGGCGGGGTTGAACCCCGATCGGGTCTATTGCGAGTCGGACGGGGTACCCCATGTACCTGGGTGCATCACGGTGGTCGCGGAGGCCGAGTGCACCTACGGCCGCGCTCCCGATCAGCCACCCTTCGCGCTGCAGGGAGTGTCTCTGGAAGAAACCCTGCAGGTGACGCACGGCGGCGAAGGGGAAACTTCCGATATACCCCACGTGATGCTGTTTGCCGATACCGAAGGTTTCGCGCGATGCGAGAGCGAAATCGACGGGTTACGCGAACAGGGAATCGGCATCGACGCGCAACTGTTACGCGAGGGAGTCCTGCCGCGACTGGGTGCGACGCTCATCGACGTGCCCGGGTGCAATCTGCTTCAGGGACACTATGGGCACAAGACGGACTGGCAATCCTGGCTCCGTCCCTGGCGGTTCGCTGCAGCGCTGCTGCTCGGATTGCTGGTGTTGGCGGTCGGGACAGAAGGCGCGCGCTACCTGGCCCTTGGACGGGACGATCGTAACGTGACCGCGATGCTTGAAACGGCCTGCCGGCTAAATGCAGGGTCGGGCGATCTCGCATCTTGCGGGGCGGAGGTTCGGCGGCGCCTGGTCACCACGGCGAATGGTCCCGAAGCAGGTTTTCTGGCCGCACTCGACCGGATGGCCCTGGCATGGAATGAAGACACTCGCCTGGAAGCCCTGAGTTTCCGAGCCGGGGTCATGGACCTCCGCGTTCTGGCCGAAAGCGTTTCCACGCTGGACGAATTTACCCGTGAAATCAGCAGCAGCGGGTCGTTCCAGGCATCGATTCAGTCAGCCAACCCGACACAGGATGGCATTCTCGGGCGACTTCAGGTCACTGCGGATCCGCAATGAAGGACTGGTTCGAAATGCTGAAGCCGCGCGAGCGCGTCATGCTCGTCCTGGGCGGCGCCATCGCCGTGCTGATCCTGGTCTGGAGCTTCGCCTGGATGCCCTTGCGCAGCGCTAACCTGAACCTCGACGCGACCCTGGCGGAGAAGTACGGCCTGCTGGCGGATGTGAGCCGCTTGCAACCATCGGGCGCCCCGCCCGTTCCCGCGTCGACGTCCGCGGAATCGCTGGTGCTGATCGTGGACCAGACTCACCGTACCCATGGGCTGGGAGGCACCCTTTCGCGCAATCAACCCGATGGCGAGAACGGAATTCGCGTTGCGTTTCAACAAGTGCCCTTTACCCAACTGGTCAGTTGGCTGGGGGCCTTGCAGCAGGGCCACGGCATCGTCGTCGTCATCGCAAACATGGACGGCACGCAACAGCCCGGGCTCGTGAACGCCTCCCTGGTATTGCGGAGGTCTTGAGTTGCATTGGATCGCGCTGAGTGCAAGTGCCTATCTGGCATTTGCCATAGCACTCTTCCCTGCCGATGTCGCCTGGCGCTGGTTGGCCGCCGATGACCTTCGTTTGGCCGGGGTTCAGGGTACGGTCTGGTCCGGCCGCGCCGCGCTTGCATCGGCAGGGCCCCTGGGATTTCGCGATCTCCGTTGGCAGGTGCGGCCCTGGTCGTTACTGATCGCACGGCCGGCAGGGCGAGTCGAAACCGGCCTCGGTGACGGGTTTCTTCAAACGGAAGTTCGCATCGGAGGAAATGACGTTGTCCTGAGCAGATTAACGGCGACATGCAGTCTTTCGGCCCTCGCTCCGGCACTGCCGATCGCCGGATTCCGCGGTCAAGTGAGCCTCCAGCTTACGGAGCTGGTTCTTCACGACGGCTGGCCCACCACGGCACGCGGGCAACTGCGCCTGGGCCAGCTCACGGTTCCTTCCCTGGTTGGAGGCGATCCGATCGCTCTCGGCAATTTCAATGTCATCCTGTCCGGGACGGACGGATTGCAGGGTGCTTTCCAGGATCAGAGCGGCCCAATGGAGGTACGCGGCGCCGCGGGTCTCACCGCAGCGGGCGAATACGAAATCAGCGGCCTTGTTCGGGCCCGTCCCGAGGCGGACGCTGCGCTCAGGCGCGGTATTGAGCTGCTGACAGGCACTCCCGACGCCGACGGTATGCGCGCGTTCAGCCTGACGGGAACACTATGAACCGAAATAGTTGAGCTCGATGGTGATCCCGTTCGGATCCTCCACAAATATCTGGCTGAGGTCCATGTTCGGCACCTGGCGCTCGCGAAAGGGCACGTTGTTTCTCTTCAGGCGCCGGATCAAGTCGGGTGCATCCGTCGCACAGAAGGCGATGTGATCCAGGGAGCCGCCGCCCAGCAGCGTGTCCGGGTCGATGTCGCGACCCATATACTCGGCCAATCCGCCTGAATCGCCGGGATCGACGCCGATCAGGTGGATCACCGTCCGATCCTCCAGATATAACCAGGCTCCTGGAAACGGAAAGTCCGGCCGGTCCCCTTCCTTCATCCCGAGCACATCGACATAAAATGTCCGGCTTGCTTTCAGATCAAGCGTACGGATGGAGCAATGGTCCAGCGTTTGAATTGCCATGCGTTTCGGTTTCCAGTTCCTGTCGCCGTTAGGCGAAGATATTCGCTAACCTACTCCAGTAACTCAAGGTCTTACCGGGTTCGGGCTCGCCGGCTGGATCGAAACAGCGCCTTCAGCCCGATCGGAAAGTTACGGCTGCCACTCCCGGAAAGCGCGCAAAAGGGGGAAATACAGGCCCACCCTGGTCGGTCGACTGTCGATACTGGACATGGCCTGGGCGTATCGTTCCAACTGCCCCCGGTATCGCTGCACTTCCGAGTCCAGGAATGCATCGATGGAACCACCTTCGTGGGCGCTCGTCTTGTAGTCGATAATCCATCGCGTCCCGGATTCGTCGACGAATGTCCGGTCCAGGCGCAGATTTTCGATCATTCCATCGGCATCCCGGGAGATCGGTAATTCCGAGTCGGCCTCTGTTCGAGTGGTCAGAATCCACTGCCCGGTCGCATCGTCCAGGACGGCCTCGAGCGCTTGCATTACGCGGTAGGATGCCTCGCGGAGCGCATCCTCATCGACTCCAAGCAATTGCAATTCTGCCCCGTAGCGGTCAATGCCGGCCCGGACGCGTTCGGCATTCCAGCGTTCGATCCCGTCCCTTGCGATGGTATGCAACCATTGGTGAACCACTACGCCGACCTGTAGTGCTGCTTGTCCCGCCCACTGGAAATGGGGACGCCGCTCGACATCCTCATCGGGCACCGTCGCGCCCTCACGTTGCCGCGCCGTATCGATCAGCCGTCTGAGCTGGGGCTCGAACGCATCCTCGTCCTGTTGGCCGGTATCGTCCGGCGTGCCGGCCGATTCGAAGGCAGGAGATACCTGCGGCCAGAGGAAGGCCAACAGACTTCCCGCACGCGGTCTGGATTGCCCGACCGCAAGTTGACCGATCAGGTGCAGGCGCTCCCTGGCGCGGGTTGTCGCCACGTAGAGAAGACGGGCGCGCTCGGAGTACTCCTTGCGCTGTTCGATGCCCCTGAGCCATCGGGTGTGCGAGTCAGGTTCATCCGAACCCGCACAGAACGGGGCCAGCAGGACCGATTCCTCGCCGTCCGCGTGCACCCGTTCATGCCAGTACAACGCCTTGCCCTGGTCCGATCGGGCTTCGCGCCCCAATCCCGGCAGCACGACCGTGTCGAACTCAAGCCCCTTGGCCTTGTGAATGGTCATGATCTCGATGCCGCTCTCCCGGGGACGGTCCACGATCGCGGCGGGATCGTCGAACAGGCGGTCCAGAGCGGTCGGATCGTCCAGATCGCCTCTGACGGTGGCCTCTCTCAGGACCGCAAAAAAATGCTCCGCGCGTTCCATGTCCCGAGATTCCAGAAGACAGTCGGGTCCATCCAGAGTCAGCCATGTCCGCTGTACCCAACGGGCCAGGGGCTGGGCGGATCGCTCGTCAAATGCCATTTGCAGGATCGCGCGCAGGCGCTTCAACCGTGCCTGGCCGTCTTCGGTCAGCATGGCGATGCGTCCGGCGTCGTGCATCAACGTCCATACCGCGCTGTCGGAATCGCCTTTGCAAAGGCCGTGAAGATCCGTCCACCTCAGGCCGCACCATGGAGCCCGCAACACCCCAAGCCAGGCGACACGATCGCCGCGATGAGTCAATGCCCGGGTCAAACCGATGAGATCCTGAGTGACCTGGTGCTGGGCGGGTGCTTCGAGTTGAACGGCGTGTGCGTCCAGGCCCAGGGCACGGAGGTGGCTTTGCAGGCCCGCGAGGTGACTGCGGCTTCGCACCAGGATCGCCACCGAACCGGATTCAGACAGGGCCCTTTCGGCGGCAACGATCTCCGCTGCGCGTCGAGTCTCCGCATCCGGATCCGACCCCCGAAGCCCGTGCACCTCCACGGTCTGCCGCCCTGAGGTCGCCCTGACCGCTTCACAGGGACTGAACCGGGTGGCGCCGGCCCGGAGATCATCCCCTGCCGGAAAGATTCCTGTGAACGTGTCATTGACCCAATCGATCACCACCGGCGCACTGCGGAAATTCCGGGTCAGATCCAGCGTTTCACAGCGGATATCGCCGATGCCCTCATGCTTGGCCCGCAGGAACAGCGACATGTCGGCATTCCGAAACCGGTAGATCGATTGCATGGGGTCGCCGACCAGGAAGAGCGAGCGGCTATCGCCGGGCTCCCAACCGGACGTGAGCAGTTCAAGGAGGCGAATCTGCGAACGTGACGTATCCTGGAACTCGTCCACGAGAATGTGCTGAATGCGTCGATCGAGAGCAAGCAGCAGGTCCGAGGGCCGCGCCGCGTTTCCAAGGGCTCGCTGGGCGGCCAGGGCCAGTTCAATGAAATCCGCGGTATTGCGTTCTGCGAACAGGATCCGCAATTCGGCCACGAGATGCTGCAGCGAAATACGAATTGCCGATACGGCATCCCACCATGCCGATCCCGGGAGCGAGTCGGGTACGCGCTTCAACTCCACGAGGGCCAGGCGCAGTTACTCCGAATCCGAAAGCGAAGAGATCAGTTCCTTCAGATCGCTGCCGAGGGTGGCAAACTGACCAGAGAACCCGATGGCGGCAGGCTGCTTGCGCCACGTCCCCTGACCGGTCAACAGAAGTTCCGGCAATCCCTTCCAGGCCTTGAGATGCTCCACGGACCTTGCCGGCAATGCTTCCAGACTCAACCACGGCTCGAACGGTCGGGCGTACTTTGGCGCGTGTCTGGCCACATGCCGCAGCAGGGGTACCAGCTGGCGGCCGGTGGCCTCGGGAATCAATTGCGCCACGGCGAAGAGATCCTCCTCGATCGAACGACGCAGGGCCCGTTCGACAAGGACGCGCAATTCCGACTCGTTCGCACCGAAGAGATGAGGCAGCCACTGGTCGCGGGTCGCGAGCATTTGCGCCATCAGGGTCACCATGCGCCCGGCGCCGATGTCGGACGCCTCGAGCAGGAAACGCAGCGCGCGGGCTCCCGGCGATCCGTCTCCCAACTGCTGCATCATTCGCCTACCGGCAGTCAGGTAGTATTCAGAAGCGTCTTCCACGATGTGCGCCGCCCCGATCCCGCCGGAGGCGATCGGTAAGCGCTGCGCGAGCCAGACATTGAGCGCGTCCAGCGTATCGATCTTGAGCCGGGCCGGTTGTTCAACCAGAGTCCAGCCCAGATGCCGGTCCCGGACCAACGCTTGCCGGGCCAACTCGAAGGTCCGGAGCCGGTGCGGCTGCCCGGGCCGTTCTTCCCGGGCCGCTGCGGTCAGAGCTGCCAACACGCGGTCGCGCATCTGCGCAGCGGCCTTGCGGGTGAATGTGATCGCGATGACCTGTTCGGGTAACTCAACGGTTGCCAGCAATGCCAGAAAACGCTGGATAAGCAATTCCGTCTTGCCCGACCCTGCAGGCGCCTGAACGATAAAGGACCGGTCTGTCTGCAGGGCGAGCAGTCGCTGTGCGGAGTCGCTCATTTTATGGCTCGTTGCGCGACGCCCGCAGGTCCGCCTTACGCGTCAGTGCATTCCATTCATGAACTCGGGTAAGGGGAGCGATCCCACCTTCGGCTTGCTTGATTTCTTTCCGGAAAATCCGGCCGTCCCCATCCGCATATTCCCGCGCCAGAGTTTCGACCTGCATTCGCCAGCGATCACGCTGCATTGGCCAGGTAAATTCAGCAGGCAGTCTACCTGTTCGTCCGGGAAATCGTCCGTCGGCCAGCCAGAGGCCCTTGTACTGCGGGCTTACGGGGTTCAGCGCCGCGATCACCACGGCCTCTACCCCGGCTTCAAGGAAGGCCGCATAGAAGGGCAACTGCAAGTCCCGTGGCCGTTCCTTCAGCCAGTCGCTCGGGTTGTTCCTTCTCCCCGTCTTGTAGTCGATGACAGCCAGTGACCCATCGGGGTCCAGTTCGTCGACGCGGTCGAGACGACCCGCGATCTCAAGGCCTTCAACATCGACCTTTATGGTTTGCTCCATCCCGGCCACTCGAAAAGGCGTTCTGGTCGATTCCAATTCCAGAAGCTGGGCAAGCACCGATCGCAGTCGGGCCAGTTCCAGTTCGAAGAGCGCCCCCAATCGGTCTTCGGCCACTCCAAACATGCCGCGCAGCGACGATTGGCAGCTTCGGTCGATGCGGCGCGTCCTGTCCCCGGGACTCCAGGACAGAAGTTCCTTCTGTTCGGGCAGATCGCTGTACAGGCGCCGGACTGCCGCATGCGCCGCGATGCCCCGTTGGCGCGCGTTGAACCCCGGTCGAACGGTTTCCAGGGGTTTTGCGGTCAGGCGGCTTTCGATGAACGCACGCAGCGGGCAGATCGATTGCATCGACAGCGTGCCGATACCGCCCCGGAGTTTCCGTGCTTCGACAGGTGGAACCGTATCCGTACTCGTTTCCAGGCGACTCTCGTCGAGCCCGAACCGCTGAGAGCGGCGTGCGCTGGAACCCAAAAGATCAGCTTCAGTTACCAGGGGCCAGGAGAGAATCAGCGGACTGGGTTGAACCGAGTGCTCGTGGACGCTCTCGGGGGAACTCAGAATCACCTCGGGCACTCGATCGACAAGCCGCTGGATGGTGATACGGGATTGCTCGAGAGCAGCGGCCGGGGTCGCCCACGGCATATCGTGCCTGCGCTGCAGCGTCGATGGCAGCAGAGGTATGGGTTGCGACGCCTGCGGCCATTGAGTGTCGGTCAGCCCGCTCACCCAAGCCGCATCGTATCCGGGTCCCACATTCTCCGGACTGGCCAACAAGAAGATCCCGTGCAGAGGAACCGCACCGAGCCGCTGCGGTCGCCCCAAAATCCTCTCCAGTTCCGCCAGTGCGTCGCTCAGGTCGAGCCTGCCCAGGATCGGTGTCAGGAGCACCAGATCATTCAGTGCGGACTCCCAGTCATCCGGTACGGTCGAGTCCTGGCCGCCCCAGGCAAGCCCGTCCAACAGCCTCCGCCAGACGGTTACCCACGCCGTCAGCGTCGCGCGGCGGGGATGAGCGCCCATCAGTGACACGGCTGCCTCGAGTTCGTCGGCCAGCGCCGGTAACGCTGCCCGAATTCGTGCGGCCAGACCGCCCGAGCGAAAGGCGTCGAGAAAGGTCATCTGCGACGAAATGTGCGAGCGAAGCTGTGTCTCCAGCATGCAGCGCGCGTCGGCATTGTCTGGCGCGCCAAAAAACGGACTGCGCAGCCAACGGCTCAGAACCGGGAAGTCTCCCGCGCTGCCGAACAATTCCAGCGCATTCATTGCAGCGCCGATCATCGGATTGTCCATCGCGGTGGCCTGGCCTTGCAGGCAGACGATCTGCCGGTGGCCGGTCCGGGCGCCCAACCGCAATCTGTCGGGATACAGCGCTTCTTCAAGAGCGCCGACAACCTCGCCCCGTCGGGCCTCCAACCCGGGCACGACGATCGCCAGGCGCTGCCCGGGTTGGCGCGCAAGCCGTGCGGCCGCCCAGGCAGCCGCTACCCTGACCTCCTCCGACGCATCTTCAAGTTGTATCCGGCGGCTTCGCTGATTGCAGCTCGGCGGGGCCCAGTCAGAGCACTTGAATCCAGCCATCCGAAGCCTTTCTGCGAGCTGTGACTGAATTGGGGTCAGCGTGAGGTCCGCCCATAAGACGGACGCGGTCCCGTTTCGGCCCGGTGAAGGAGCCCGGACAGCCAGCGCATCCACCGCATCCCCCGGGTCCATCCAACCGGCGTCGTCCAATACCTCCCGATAGGCTCGTTCCCAACGGAGAAATGCCCGGCAATCCGGATCGTCGCGAAAGGCGTACAAGTCGTCGATATCGACATTCCAGTCGCGGCGCCGCTGCGATGCTTCCCGAGCCCACGCGGATATGTGGCTGTATCCCGGCAACCCCCGCAAGCCGGCGCCGGATTCGTCGATGACCCGGCGCCACAGCGCATCGACCTGCCCGGGAGTGAGAAGTTGACGCCTGCCGTCATCCAGGTACCTGTGCCACAAGGCGGTGGCCCAGTCCCGGAAAGTCAGAACGGCAGGAGTCAACCACGCGGATCGGCCTGCCTCCAGATGCTGTCGAGCCAGGTAGTTCTGGATCTGCCGCGCGTCGATTCCGCCGGCGGTCACTACGGTAGTCCCTTTGACCGCGAGGTCTGTCAGGGAGGTGGGCATGCGATCAGTCGATTATCTGGCGGACTCCAGCATCGGCGGCCGGTTGGCCATGTGTCGCAGGACATTGTCGATGCGCCAGAACACCTCCTCGATCGTATCTTCATCCGCGAGTGTGGTGATTCTGAAGTGATCCCGGTAGCCCGTATTGAAACTTGAGCCGGGCGCGACCAGCACGTGTTGCTGCTCCAGCAATTCCATGCAGAACGATTCGTCATCGAAGCCCGGGAACTTGCGGGAATCGACGCCGATGAATGCATACATGGCGCCGTCCGGGGGAACCAGGGTGAGATATTTGCTCTCCTCCACGGCCGAGATCACGGCCTGGCGGGACTGGTACAACCGTCCGTCCCCGGAGCACAGCTTGCGAATGCTCTGGTAGCCGCCCAGGGCGGTTTGCACGGCCCATTGGCCCGGTACGTTGCTGCACAGGCGCAGTGCGGCCAGCAGGTCCATCGCCTCGAGCAATTCGCCGGATCGGTCCAGGGCGCCGCTGAAGGCCACCCACCCCACCCGGTATCCGCATGCCCTGTACACCTTGGAAAGCCCACTGAACGTCGCACAGAGCGACTCCGGGCACAGTGTCGCCATGGGCACGAACTCCGCATCGCCGTAGATCATCTGGTCGTAGATCTCGTCGGCGAGTATCAACAGGTCATTTTTTTTCGCGATCCCGGCCAGGCGGGTCAGGCATTCCCTGCTGTATACAGCGCCGGTAGGATTGTTGGGATTGATGATGACGATCGCCCGGGTTCTGGCAGTGACCAGCTTCTCCACTTCGTCGGGGTCCGGCGCATAGCCGTTTTGTTCCGCGCAGGGGTAATAGACCGCCTTTCCGCCGTTGAGCACGGTTGCGGCGGTCCACAACGGATAGTCCGGGCTGGGAATCAGCACCTCGTCTCCGGGATTGAGCAAAGCCCTGAGCGTCAGGTCGATGAGTTCGCTGACGCCGTTGCCGATGAACACCTCCTCGGCGGTCGTGTCCATGACACCGCGGCTTTGCTGGCGCATGACCACGGCTTCGCGAGCCGGAAAGATGCCTTTCTGCCCGCAGTACGCTTCGCTGGAACCCAGGTTCTCGATCATCGCAAGGCGCATGGTCTCCGGGGTCCGGAAGCCGAACATGCCGGGATTGCCGATGTTGAGCGACAGGATTTCGTAGCCCTGCCGTTCCAGTTCCAGCGCTCGGCGCGCCAGGCGGCCGCGGATTTCGTAACGAACGGACCTGAGCGCTCGGCTGGGCGATATTTTGGAGGAATGTGGCACAACACGTCCCCGAGGGCGACTTATGGGAAGTGCTTTAACACATTGAGCGCCAAACGCCAACCGAAACTTGCCTGAATGTCTGCAAAATCCTGACGGCGCGACCTACGACTGCTACGTCAGGATATCGCTCCGGTGGCGATCGGACGCTCGGGATCGCGTATCCACTCGCTCCAGGAACCGGTGTAGACGCGGCCGTCTCCCAGACCGGCTGCGTTGACGGCAAGGAGCAGATGACATGCGGTCACCCCGGACCCACACATGGCGATGAATCCTCCGGGTTGATCCGAGAGCTGCTTGAGGCGCGTGTGGAGTTCGTCTGCTGGGCGCATACTTCCATCGGACCGCAGCGCCTCGGAAAACGGCCAGTTGATGGCGCCCGGAATGTGGCCGGCGACGGAGTCTATCGGTTCGGTGAGACCCTGAAATCGCTCCGGTGCCCGAGCGTCCACGAGTCTTGCACCATTTGCCAATTCCAAAGAAACCTGTTCGGTTGAGACAACCCAGTCACGATGCACGTCGTGTGCGACGTACTCCGTGGCGCGTACAGCGGGGATTTCCCGATCCAACGGTAACTCGGCCGCCTCCCACGCCTGCAGGCCACCGTCGAGTACATACGCGGCGCGGTGCCCTGTCCAACGCAACATCCACCACAGCCGCGCTGCGATGGCCCCCGACATGTCGTCGTAGACGACCACATGGCTGGCATCGGATATTCCCCAAGCACCCAGCGTGTCCGTGAAGTCCTCTACCCGGGGCAACGGATGGCGGCCATCGGCCGGGCCGGGAACGCGGGCGAGATCGTTGTCCAGGTGCGCGTAACGTGCGCCCGGGATGTGGCCCTGCCGATACGCGGCATGACCCGCGTCAGGATCGGTCAGTACAAATCGGCAGTCGACGGCGATCCAGGCAGGATCGCCCAAGCGTTTCGCCAGTGCGGTCGAAGAGATCAGCGGCGACGCCACGGACGCGCCTGTTTTGGCGACCGGCGACCCGCGTTCAGCCCAGTTGCTCGAGAATCCTGTCCGAGGCGCTGATGCTGAATTCTCCCGGTACTTCCACATTCAGATGGGTGACGACGCCATCGTCCACAATCATGGAAAATCGTTGGCTGCGCGTACCGAGCCCAAGGCCCGAGAGATCCCAGGACAGGCCCAGGGCGGCCGCGTATTCGCCATTACCGTCGGCAAGCATGAGCACGTCGTCTCCGGTGCCGGCCGATTGCGCCCATGCGTCCATGACGAACACGTCATTGACCGCCATGCAGGCGATCGCATCCACGCCGCTGTTCCTGATGGCCTCTGCATCGCGCTGATAGCCCGGCAGGTGCTTGATCGCGCAGGTGGGCGTGAAGGCGCCCGGGACGGCAAAAAATACGACTTTCCTGCCTTTGAAGAGAGCATCCGTGGAGATGGGCTCGGGTCCCTTTTCGCCCATTTTGGTGAGTGTGCCCTCGGGTACCGGGTCGCCTGCATTGATGGCCATGGTCTTGAAACTCCTGTTCAATGTTGAACCGCCCGCGGTGTTCGCGGGCGGCAACAGTTGGATTGTGGATTCGCCTGGATTCGCCGGGGAGGGACTAACGGGCCAGGGCCGCAGCCAGTTCCTCGTCCCTGGCCTGTTCCGAATTGACGTACTGGATCCAGCTCCGGGCGTTGTTGCGGCTGCGTTCGTCTTCGGCAGCCTCTTCGAATGCATTGCGAGCCGCTGTGTATTCCTTCTGCTCGAACAGGCAGGCGCCGAGAATCATGTAGGCCTGGTCCTCGCGACGCAGGTCGCCCTTTCTGATGCCTTCACGAGCCGCATCCACGCAGGACTCCCATTCGTAGAGGTTCTGGTAGGACTGCGCGAGGCTGACATCCAGTGTGCCGTCCTCGGCCAGTCCGGCGGCCCGCGTCAACGCCGGCACGGCCTGCGGGTCGTCCTGGGCGAGCTGCCAGGATTGGGCCAGCAACCGCCAGTTGCGTTCGTTGGACTCGATCGTGCCATCCTCGAGCCCCGCCTGGATGATATTCGCGGCCTGGACCGGAACATCCGCCTGCAGGAGCAGCTGTGACATCTGGACAAGCTCATTGCTTCGGGTCAGCCATCCGGCTTCATGGGCCACCTGATACAGAGCCAACTGCGCGGCGTCGTTGCCTTCCTGTCCGTACATGGCCGAAAGCTGAACGAAATATTCCCGCTTGGGCCATATTTCGATCATGGTCCGGAGCACGTCGATGACGTTGAGATAGTCCTCCAACTCGTAATAGAAGACGTTCAGCAACCGATACCAGTTCTCCTGCGGTTCCCGCTCCAGTTCCTGATTGATCCGAATGGCTGTGCGAACCGGTTCGATACCCTCCCGGTAGCGCTGCAGGGAATAGAATATCTGGGCTCTCAGCACGTACGGCTCGGCTCCGGGATCCTCCGAAACGCCAAACCAGCGATCCAGCATCGCCAGCGAGTCCTCGTAACGCTCCTGCTGGAAATAGAGCTGGCACAGCGTGTACATGGTGGTCTGTTCCATGCCCAGTGGCAGGTCGGGCTGCTGCAGCACCATTTCGTAGGCCCTGATGGCTTCCCGATAGTTGTCCTGACCAAAGTAGATGAACGCGTAGAAGTTCCACATCTGCGCCGTTTCATAACTGTTCAGGTCATCCATCTCGCGCACCTGGGCCAGCCGCTGCTGGGCGCACTCGATGTCGTCCATCTCGGCGCATTCCTGCGCTTCCGCAAGCCGCGTGTAGACCCTTTCTCTCATGGCCGGCGTGCGGCGGGTCTGGGCGTCTGCGGCGGAGCTTCCCTCCCCGCCCTGCATGCCGCCCATTCCCTGGGAAAAGGCCGCGGGGGCTGCCAGCAATGCTGCGAATGCGGCCGCCGCCAGGGGCAGTAGAACTCGAGTGCCACGCATGAAAGGGACCCTCCTCTACTGGGTGATCTCGAAAGTGATCTTGTTCCGGACTCCGGGCACTTCGACCGCAACCCCGTCGATAACGCGAGGCTTGTACTTGAACTTGTAAGCGGCGTCCACTGCCGCGCGTTCAAACAGGCTGCTGGTGGACTCCACGACAACCACGTCCTTCGTGGCTCCGGTCTGGGTGACCGTGAACTCCACGATCACATAACCCTCGAGACCCCGCGAAAGCGCCCTTGAGGGGTACACCGGCGCGACCTTGACGATGGGCAGGTATTCGCCGTCGCTGACCCCGAAACCGACGCCTGAGACATTGAGATTGACCTGGGTGCTCGGGGCGGTTACGGAGACAGCCATCGAGTTGTCGAACTGGTTCTGGTTCTGCGGCTCGGGCATGTCCGGCGGAATTTCCGGCTCGGGCGGCTTCTCGGGCTTCTGCTTCTTGGTCTCGATGATTTCGTTGCGTTCCACTCGCACGAACTCGTCCATTCTGAAGCGCTCGGCATCGGTGACTGCTTCCTCGCCGGTCGCAATCAGCAATTGCATGATGAACAACAGGCCGAACGTGACGCCGCCCCCGACGGCCACGGCGGTAATGTATCGGGCAATCATGACATCTCCTCCACTGTGCAATCTTGGTCTGGGTGCTCCTCGGAGCTCACCGGCGCAACGACATCTGCGCCACCGGCAATTTCTCTACAATCCACTATGGTACCACCGCCGCCAGGGTAACCTCTTCAATGCCTACTTCCTTGGCGAGATCCATCGCTGCGATGACGTATTCATTCTGGGCCTCGTTATCCGCCTGGATCACGACGCCCCCTTCCGGAGTCTCCCTGTGCATGCGCTCGACGATCGGTTTCAGGCCCGCCAGGTCGACGTTGCGTTGGTCGATCCAGTATTCGTTGTTTCCGCTGACCGCGATAAAGATCGAGCCGCCTTCGGGTATCTCGGCGGTCACGGCTTCGGGCCGTTCCACCAGGATTCCCGGTTCCTTCACGAAAACGGCGGTGACGATGAAGAAGATCAGCATGATGAACACAACGTCCAGCATGGGCGTGAGATTGATTTCGGCTTCTTCCTCGGCCATTGATTCGGAAACGGAATCGCGCATGGTTTACTGCTCCTTCAAAATCAGTCCATACAACCCGGTGCTCACGGCGCCTCGGCAATGGATATGTCGTACACATCCGCCTGGCGGGAGGCGTCCATCACCGTCACGAGCGTCTCGGCGCGGGAAGAACTGGCGACCTGTACGACGACGGGCCTGTCAGGGTTCTCGGCGTGGAGCCGCTGGATGTTGGGGCGAACAGCCCTGGGGTCGATGATCCGGTTATCGATCCAGATGTCGTCGGTGTCGTCGATGATGACCAGAATCGCCCCTTCCTCGTTCTGGGTTGTAACGGGCTGGTCCTGGTCCGGCCGGTTCGTGTCCAGGCCGGCCTCCCGCAGGAAGCTCGCGGTGACGATGAAGAAGATCAGCATGATGAACACAACGTCCAGCATGGGCGTGAGATTGATTTCATTTTCTTCATTCTCAACCCTGATGTTCGTAATGTGTTTCTTCACTGTTTCTCCTCACCTGCGTATGACCGCGACTATACCTCACGTTTCTAGGTATATGCAACCCCAACCTGCTAGTGGTCCATTGTCATCCCGTCTTCAAGTTTCTGGACGCTCCGTTTGGCGGTACGCGAGAGAACGGTGACCAGAAACACCCCGGAAAGCGCTCCCACCATCCCGGCCATGGTCGGAATGGTCGCCATGGAGACGCCCGAAGCCATGGAACGCGGGTTACCGGTACCGGAAACCGCCATGACTTCGAACACGGCGATCATTCCGGTGACGGTTCCCAGCAGGCCCAACAGCGGCGCAACGACCGAAATC
>VYEH01000129.1 GCA_009843005.1 Pseudomonadota bacterium
GATTGCTGATGGTGCGGTCGGCCAGTTCCACGCTGGTGATTGCGGTTACGGCAACCGGAACGTCCTGAAGGCTCTGTTCGCGCTTTTGCGCCGTAACGATGACTTCTTCCAGCTCCGCCTGTGCCACCGCCGGCTGTGCCGGAGACAGCCCCAGCTGCACCGCTCCGACGGCACCGGACAGCCTGAACATGATAGTGTGTCGCATGCTTTACCCCGCGAAATCCAATTGGCTGCATTGTTCGTAAAAACCAATCTTGCCACACGGAAAATCGTTTTGTAAATTCTTGTTTGCATTTTGCGTTATATAGGCGCAATTTGTAGGCTCAGGGGAAATTTTTTCGATCAGCGATGTCCGGCGCGCTGCCCGCTTGCTCGTCGCCTTCTACAAACCATTGACTATGCTAGTATTTCGACATGCCTGAACCAAGAAACGGAGATCTCGCGCGCAAGATGGCGCACGAGATTCTCGTCATGTTCCAATCCGGGGAAATTCAGCCGGGAGACCATCTCCGCTCCCAACTGCTCGCCGACAGGTTCGGTGTGTCTCGATCTCCCGTTCGGGGCGCCTTGCACCATTTGTCGGACAAGGGCGTTCTTGAGCAGCGCAAGAATCGGGGATTCTTCGCGGCGGACAAGGAACCTGGACGAATCGCCAGGCTGGTGCAGGCATCCTCCCGGACTCTCGAGGATCAGGCCGTCTAGCGGCGCATTGCGGAGGACTGGCTGACCGATGCGATTGAAGAGGAAGTTACCGATCTTCAATTGCAGAGTCGCTACGATCTCACCAAGGCCGAGCTCAAGGACATACTGCTGCGCGCCACCAGGGAAGGATGGGCGGAGCGCAAGAAGGGGTATGGTTGGCGCTTCCTGCCGGTCGCAAAAACGCCTGAAGCGTTCGAACAAATCTATCGTTTCCGCATGACCATCGAGCCGGCGGCGATTCTTGAGCCGACATTCACCGCCGATCGAAAGAGATTGACCAAGCTACGCGATGCGCAGCAGCGATTGCTCGATACCGACATCGAAAAACTGCCTGTTGAACGTCTTCTGGACACCGGCTCCGATTTTCACGAGAGCCTTATTCAGCTATCGGGCAACCCCTTCTTTCATCTGGCCCTGGTTCAGGCCAATCGCATGCGCCGCCTTCTTGAGTATCGCGCAAGACTGGACCACGAAAGAGTGTATTCGCAGTGCCAGCAGCACATTGAAATAATCGACCTGCTCGCATCCGGCGAACTGATCGAGGCGTCCTACAGGTTGAAGCGACACTTGTCGGGCGCGCTCGCACGGAAATCACCGGCGCCTCATCCCGCGATCGTCGATTTCTAGGATTTTCGCCTGCCACGTCGCAGCGCGGTGAGTCGAGTCATTGCCGCCGCAGCGAAAATCGACACGGTGACAAGGGTCAGAACCAGCGAGATGGGCCTCTCTATGAAAATGCGCAGGCTTCCATCGCCGATCAGGAGCGATTGAAGAAACGCGTTCTCCGCCATTCCTCCCAGCACCACCGCAAGAACCGTCGCGGCCGGTGAGTAGCCAAAGCGCTTCATGCCGAATCCCACAAGGCCCGTTGCGATCAGCAGCCACGTCTCCACCATGCTGGAGTGAAGCGCGAAAGTACCGACGATGCAAAGCGTCACGATTGCAGGTACGACCAGGCGATACGGGACGTCCAGGACTTTCACGAACAGCGGAATGGCCACCACACTCATCAGAACCAGCATCATGTTGCCCAGGTACATGCTTGCGATAAGCCCCCAGACAAACTCCGGCCCTTCGACAATCAGCATCGGCCCCGGCTGCAGGCCCCACATCAATAGCGCCCCAAGCAATACCGCGGTTGCACCGGAACCGGGAATGCCAAGCGAAATGAGCGGCACCATTGCACCGGCGGACGCCGCATTATTCGCAGTCTCCGGTGCGACGAGCCCGCGCATGTCGCCACTGCCAAAACTCTCCGGGTCCCTCGCGACCCTCTTCTCGACCGAGTAGGCAAGAATGGAACCGATCGTCGCACCGGAGCCGGGCAAGATACCCGCGACGAAGCCAATCAGCGAACCGCGCAGAAACGTAAATCGGGAAACGATGTAATCCCTTTTTTCCGGCCAGAAATCGCTGGAGAAGAATGTGACATTGAGGCGTCTCGCCGGTTTTCTGTGTTCACCCGTATAGATGCAATTGAGAAGCTCGCCGATACCGAACAGCCCGATCGCGACCGGCACGAAATAGATTCCGCCGATGAGTTCCGGTGAACCGAAGGTGAATCGTTGCGCACCGCTGATGACGTCAACGCCAACGGTGGAGATGGCGAACCCGAACAACGCCGAGATGATCCCTTTCAGGAGGTTGTCGCCCATCAGGGTCGCCAGCAGCAACAAACCGAGAAACACGATCAGGAAGTATTCGGATGGTCCGAACGATGCTGCGAACCTCGAAAGAGCCGGAGTAAACGAACAGATCAGGATGACGCCGATCGTACCGCCGACAAAGGAGGCGAACGCCTGCATGATGAGAGCCGGGCCGGCGCGCCCGGCTTGAGCCATCGGGTAGCCATCCAGCGTTGAGGCCACGGTCGCGGACTCACCTGGCGTGTTGATGAGAATTGACGTGATGGTGCCACCATACATCGATCCATAGTAGATGCCCGCCAGCAGGATGATCGCTGTGGTCGGCTCGAGCCCGAATGTCATGGGTATCAGGATGGCAATGCCCGCGGCCGGTCCGAATCCGGGGAACAGGCCGACGAGCATTCCGACGGAGACACCCAGCACCAGGAAAACCAGATTGCCGAGCGTGAGGGCTACACTGAGTCCTGACGCGAGGTTTGCGAGTACTTCGTTCACTGGAAACTCTGGTACAGCGGGGCCAGCACGCCCCTGGGAAGGCCGGCCTGCAGGACGATTTCGAACAGTGCGAAGATCGCTACCGAGAAGACGACGGCGTACAGCGCATTGAATACGACCTGGCCCTTGTTGAATCGGTACAGGTAGACGCCCGTGAAAACGAGAATCGTGAGCACGCTACCCAGGACAGGCAAAAGCACCAGGAACAGTGTAATCAAACCTGCCGTTGCGGCAACGTCGCGCCCATGGGCGCCAGGCTGCGCCGACTCTCGCTGTCGCTGACGATACTCACCGACGCCGTTGATCGCGGTCGTAATGACCAACAGGGCGCCGACCATCGTGGGGAAGAAGCCAGGACCGAGCCGGCCCAGGGAATCCACGAGGTCCAGAGAGTACATTCCGTATCCCGTGTAGAGAAGCGAAAACGTCAGAAAAACCAGAGAGAATACAAATCGCATGGCAGCGCGAATCGGACCTTCAGTGAATGGCCCCGAATGCCGTCAGGATGCGGCGGTACTCCGAGTCGGTCATGTCCAGGAATTCTTCAAAATCGTTTCCCCAGAGTTCGGCAGCCGACAAACTATTTGACTGGAGGTATCGCTGCCACTCCTCGGTTGCCACGACTTCCTTGAGCATAGCGACCCACCAATCGCGTACATCGGGTGGTATCTCGCCCGGCATCACAATGCCCCGAGGCAGCGCGAACTCGACCGCGTAGCCTTGCTCGGTGAACGTTTGCACTTCCGGATAGGCCGTGCTCCTTGACTCACCGGAATAGGCGAGCACCCGGAAGTTCCCGGCAGCCACCTGGCCCATCACTTCGGAAGGGTTTGCGACAACGGCGTCGAGACTCCTGGATGTGAGGCCGGTAACCAATCCTGACCCATTCTGGAACGGAACGTAGGTAAAGCGAATATTCGCAGCCTCGGCCAAAAGACCCGCAACCACCCGATCCGGCCCGGTCGCGCCCGTTCCTCCAACCTTCATGTCGGTCATTCTGGCCTGAGCGACAAAGCCCTCAAGCGAATGAAAAGCAGAATCGGTCCGCACGACAAGAAACATGGCGTCCTGTGCGAGCAAGCCAATCGGCGTGAAGTCGCGGTAGGTCCAGCCCGTATCCGAAACGATCGGCGTCGCCAGGAAATTTCCGCTGGTCGACGTGATTGAGTAAGCGTTCCCTTCCTGGCGGGCTACGACGCCAAAACCGATCGCCCCGCTGCCGCCAGGGCGGTTTTCCACTCGAATATTCTGACCGTCGTACAATTCGTACTGCCTCATGATGTCGACGACGGTTCGGGACATCAGGTCGTTGCCGCCTCCCGGGCCGAACGCGATCGTGTATGTCAGTGGCTCTGATGGATATGAGGACTGTGCGTCGGAGTCGACGAGTGCGAAAAAGAGCGCCGAAATCAGGATCAAGCGGGGCATTGCATCGAAATTATGGCTTTTTATACTGATAAATACAAAACGGGCCGCTGTTATCTTCATTTGATCAATCATATTGCTTTTTATTATCCCTTTAGCCAATATGAAACCCCATTCGGCGGCCAACGAATTGATCAATCGTCATGAAG
>VYEH01000138.1 GCA_009843005.1 Pseudomonadota bacterium
GGCATCCGGAACGACCCGCCGATCTCCACCAGTTCGCCCCGGGAAACGATGACCTCGCAACCCGCCGCAAAACTCTCCAGCGCCAGCATCACCGCGGCAGCGCAATTGTTGACCGCCAGCGCGGCCTCGGCGCCGGTGATTCGGCAAAGCAGCGACTCCACGTGGTCCTGACGGGAGCCGCGCTCGCCGGTCTCGAGATCGAACTCCAGGTTGGAATACCCCCTGGCGGCCGCTTCCATGGCCTCGACAACCTCGTCCGCAAGCGGCGCCCGCCCCAGGTTGGTGTGCAGGACGATGCCGGTGGCGTTGATCGCGCGGCGCAGGCTCGGCAGCCGTCGTTCCAGCAGTTCGGCACGCATAAGAGCCGCGTACTGCGGACCGTGAAAGTCCGGCAACTCGGTTAGCCCGTTGCCCAAGCTACGCCGAACCCGCGCCAAGTGCTCGCGCATGACCTCCGTCACCTCGGCGGCCGAGAACTCGGCGCTCAGCGCGGACCCGCTCTCCGACGCCAGCCACTTGTCGATGGCTGGAAGCCGTCTGAATAACTCCCGCGAATCCTGGGGCCTTTCTCCCATGGTCGGCATTATAGACGGGCCGCCTTCAAGGACGCGCACGACGGCTCGACGCCTGGGGCCTCTTGGCGCAATCCGAAACGAGACCTGGACCAGTCGTATAGTGATTCAGTTTACAGGCGAGGACACCTTGCAAACAAAGATATCCTGCAAGTTTCAGAAACGGGAGCGCGTCAGTTCAACGTCAGCGAATTGCCACGCCTGTTCGTAGGCTTCGAATACCTCCGCGGCCTCGGCGGCCCTGTCCTGAGCCTGCAGGCTCTGCCACAGTCCATAAAGGGCCCAGCCGTCATTGCGGTTCGTCTCCATGTCGCGGCGGTAGACCCGTTCGGCTTCCTCGGCTTCGCCCGCCTCGAGCAGCACCGCGCCGAGATAGTGCCTCATGGGTTGTGGCCAGTCGGGGGGTTCGGTGTAATCCAGGCCGTCCTCAATGGCGACCGCGGCACGAAAGGCCGCGATGGCGCCCTCAAGATCCCCCTGCGCCTGGCTGATTTCCCCTTCAAGCCCGAGGGCGGCAATTTCCATCAAGGTTGCCACGGTGTTCGCGTTGCGCCGCACGGTCGCCGAATCCGGATCCGCGGCCACCGCCCGGATGTGCTCCAGGTTGGTCTGGGCTACGTCCAGGTTCCCGAGTCCCACATGCGCGCTGCCCTGGGTGTAGCTCCACATGCCGTCCAGATAGCCGGCTCCCTCCATCACGCGGTCCTCGGCCAGCAACTCGTTCCAGCGGCCGAACATCTTGTGCACCAACCAGCGGGTTGCGATGGTCTTGTGCGCCTGGCCGCGCACGATGCGCTCCTGCGGCTCATGGCCCCGGGCATCGGTGGCCGCCTGGACGGCCTGCAAGTAGTTGCCCTGGATCGCGGCCGAATACCGGATGAAGTCGTAGGCATGGCGGCGATGATTCTGCGCCGAGAGGAGATAGGTCCCGGTCTGCGGAAACTCGAGACTGCCCCAGGCCGCCAGAAAATCGCCGTCCACTTCCGCTGAACGCTGATTATGCTCGATGGACTTGGTGTGCTGGCCCACCCTGACGTAGATATGCCCCGGCATGTGAACGATATGGCCGACGCCGGGCATCAGCGCGGCGAGACGATCCGCGGCGTCGAGCGCCCGCTCCGGGGTGTTCGAGGACTCCAGCAGGTGGATGTACAGGTGGTTCGCACCCGGGTGATCCGGGCGCTGTTCCATGACCCGCTCCAACGCGGTCGCCGCCTCGGCCGTGCCCGGCAACGGTTGACCGCTGTCATCCCAATATTCGCGCCCACGACGGGTGATCATGTACGCATCCCCCAGCAGTGCGCCGGCATCGCGATCCTCGGTATACCGTTCTAACAGGCCGCGCGTCGCCGCCAGGTAAGCTTGATCACTCGCGTCGCGGTCCGGGTTGGCGTCCGCGTCGAAGCGCAGGTGGAGCGCGCGCACGAAGGCCTGCTCCTGCTCGTTACCTCGTTCCGCCAATTCCATGGCCCGTTCGATCGCCCGGCGCCCTTCACCCTGAGGATCGTCGGGCAATCCCTGGGCGCGGCTGTTGGGATTCGGCCCCAGCGCAAGGGCGAGACCCCAGTGGATCATCGGGTGATCGGGATCGTGCCGCAATGCCTCCTGATAGGAAGCGATGGATTCGGGGAAATGATACCCCCAGGTCAGCCGCAGACCCTGATCGAAGAATTGCTGGGCGAGCGGCGAGTCCGTTGATATGGGCCGCGTGTAGGCGCCCGTGCTTTCGACCAGAACGGCCAGTTCTTCGCCTTCGGCTACGGGGTCGGACGGCGTGCACGCGGACACGGCCACCGCACCGGCGAGCACCGCGCACAGGGTACGGGAAACAAGGCTCATAGGCTCACTACTCCTCCACGGCGGTCACGTCAAACCGCCGATCAAGTCAAACTGGACATTGAGGCTAACCGGGTGGAATCCGGCCCGCCGTCGGCAGATTGTCCGCGCCGGTGCGAATCGTCCGCCCGTGGTTATCCCGCTGCAGGTAGACACGGTAGCTCTGGTTCACCGGGATGCAGAACGTGAGGGCATCGTCGCAGGCGAAGTAGAACACGTCCAGATCCAGCGGCTGGGTCATGTCGTTCATGGCGACATCCACGAGGAACTCGCGGGGGTCCGCATCCGCCGGTTCGTCGAGCATCGGGCCCTCGCCGCCGGCCGGCGTTACCGTACTCCCGGACGGCGCCGTCAGGGAGAACTTCACCGGCCCCGCTTCGTTGTTCCAGTGCACCCGGTACAACGGATCCAGGTGGAAACCGACGTACATCTTGCCGCTGCCTGTCGTCCTGAGGCTCACGTCGCCTTCCGCGCGAAGCTTGACGTAGAACGGAACGCCGCCCTCCTCGATGACGGGCTCGATCTCGATACCCGCCATGGTGGGCGGCATTTCCACCCGGGGCACGATGCCCTTGGCAACGGTTGGAGGCGGAGGTTGCGTGGGAAGACCAAGATCCTCGGTCGTCGTGCGCCGTTCCACCGGGCCGACGAGCCGCTCGAGGTCGGCCCGCAACGCCTCGGGATCGCTCCAGGTTCGGCGCGCGGCCACCCGGCCATCCGGATCGATCACCAGCTCGCTGTTGGGCGTGCGGGCCATGGCCTCGTGCCAAGGATTGTGCATTGGGTCCGCAAGCCACGCGATGCTCGATCCCAACCGCCGCTTCGCCTCGGCCACGTGCATGAGCCGCTCTTCCAGCGTGAACGGCGTCACGTAGTTGTTGTACTCGGGGTGGGCCAGCGGCTTGTAGATGTAATAGAAGTCAACGCCCCTGGGAGCGAAGTCTCTTTGAACCGTCTCCAAACTGGGGACGTTACGGAGGAAGGGGGGTCACGTGAGGCAGCCGAGAACCAGTACCGTGTACTGGCCGGTAGCCACCTCCCGGATATTCACGGGGTCTCCCCGATCATTCACCACCTGGATGTCCGGCACCCGTTCGCCGATGCCCGGGACGGTACTGTAAAAGCGCTCGTCCATGGCCGTGGGCCCCGCGCCCATTCCCATGCCCATTCCCATGGCGGGAGCCTGGGCGACGGCCGACTGAACGACGCCGAAAAGGATGAAAATTGACAGCGGAATCAAGCGTTTCATGAGAGGTCCGATCCGTCGAGTTCTTTCAGGAATCGTAGTCCTTTCCCCGGACGCCCGCAAGCGACGGCGGCTGCGACGTCCACGACGGCGCGACGTCGGCCCGAACGGGCTTGAGGTCCCGGAGTTCTTCGACCCGGACCGGGCGGCCCGGCGTGGTATCCTTCGCGCCCTGTCTTCGCTACATCCCGTAACCGCGCAACCACCATGACCGAGTTTTCAAGCCGCAGCGCCGGCAGCGGCCGCCACTTCCTGCAAGTTCCGGGCCCGACCAACGTACCCGACCGCGTGCTCGCAGCCATGTCCATGCCGACCATCGACCACCGGGGTCCGAAGTTTGCGGAACTGGCGCTTGATCTCATTCCACGGATTCGCCGCCTGTTCAACGCGTCGGGCGGAGTCGCCATGTATCCGGGATCGGCTACCGGCGCCTGGGAAGCCGGAATCGCCAACACGCTGTCTCCGGGAGATCGCGTGCTGATGTTCGACAGCGGCATGTTCGCGACCCTCTGGCGGACGGTCGCCGAGCGCTTCGGGCTCGATATCGAACTCGTCGAATGCGACTGGCGCAAGGGCGTGGACCCCGGCCAGGTCGAAAGCGCGTTACGAGCGGACCGGCCGCAGCGGATCAAGTCCGTGATGGTGGTCCACAACGAGACCTCCACCGGAATCACCAACTCCATCGAGGGTGTGCGCGCAGCCATGGACGCCGCCGGTCACCCGGCCCTGCTCATGGTGGACTCGGTCTCTTCCGCCG
>VYEH01000457.1:0-3577 GCA_009843005.1 Pseudomonadota bacterium
AATCGATAACCAGCATAACCAACTGAAAAATATATCATTATAGGATTCTTGTCTGCCTGTCCACGCGAATTGAAGGTTAGCTTCCGAAATAAGTCGGATTCCGCTGAACTGTCGGAGATTTACAGGCCTGTTCTGTGCTAGCGTGTTGGGTACACTCAGGCGGGAGATATTGTCCGTGGCAAGGCGCAGTCCCCAGACGTACGCGAAGAGGCAACGAGAGCAGGCCAAATTGGAAAAACGTCGAGCGAAAGAAGCGAAGCGCGCGCTGAGGAAAGCGCAAAAGGCCAGGAAGTCCCAGGATCTCCCGGATGCCGAGAACCCATAAGGATTCGGGTACTACGACAACGAGATAATCTTTCCAGACAACAGGGGAGCAATTCAGGATCAATTGCAGTAGGATCGCGTCCCACCGTCAATTGAGTCTCGGGCACCCTGCTCTGATCCTCCGTTCGCGGCACTCAGCCAACAGGAGGCATCATGAGTAGAAAACTGTATGTAGGAAACCTGCCGTTCTCGGCTACCGAGGAGACGATCTTGAGCAAGTTCGCTGCCTGCGGCACGGTCGAGTCGGTGAAGCTCATCACGGATCGCGATACGGGTCGAAGCAAGGGCTTTGGCTTCATCGAGATGAGCAGCGAAGCCGAGGCTCGCGCGGCGATCGACAGCCTTAATGACACCGACTTCAATGGTCGCTCGTTAAGGGTCAACGAAGCAAAGCCTCAAAAGAAGAGAAGCTCCGGCGGTCGTGGCGGATACGGTGGCGGTGGCCGCTGGTAGGTAACTCCGCCAGCCCGAGACGACAGTCCCGGGCCTGCGGCCACTGATACGGCGCAACAAGGTTGATGGAGCACTAGCTTCCAGCTTCATCGGCGATGGTATTGCGCAGCACGCCGATCCCGCTGATATCGATCTCGACAACGTCTCCGGGCTTCATCCAGATCGGCGGCTTGCGTACGCGCCCGACGCCTCCGGGCGTGCCGGTGACGATCACGTCGCCAGGCGCAAGCGGCGTGAAAGTGGAGCAGTACTCGATGAGCTGCGGCACGTCGAAGCACAGGTCGCTCACCGGAGCGTCCTGCAACACCTCGCCGTTGAGGCGCGTTTGCAGGTGAAAGGCGGCCGGGTCGGGCTGCTCGTCGCGGGTCATCATCCAGGGGCCGAGCGCTCCGCTGCGGTGGAAGTTCTTGCCGGCCGTGAACTGGATGGTGTGGTACTGGTAGTCGCGAATGCTGCCTTCGTTGCAACAGGTGAAGCCGGCCACGTGGTCCATCGCCCGGGCTCGGGGTACGTGGCGGGCATGCTTGCCGATGATCACCGCCATTTCCCCCTCGTAGTCGTAGTCGGTGGAGACCCGGGGGCGGATCATCGGCTGGCCATGGCCCACGAAGCTGTCGGCAAAGCGAGTGAAGAGTACCGGATGACCTGGCACGTCGCGGCCGGTTTCACGGATATGACCCATGTAGTTGATACCGACGCAAAGGATCTTGGATGCGTTGGGAATCACCGGCAGAAAGCGGATGTCGCCCTCGGCGCGGTCCGGTGCCCGGTTCGACAATTCGCGCAGCCGCGACAGTGCGCCGCGCCGCAGGACGTCCCGCAGGTCGGAAAACTCCCCGGCCAGCCGGGCGCCTGCATCGACGACGCCGCCATCGACCACCACGCCGAAACTGGCTCTGCCGCCGCGCTCAAAACTGATTATCCGCATAGACTTTCCCCGTCGGGCCAGGCCGGGTCCGGGGACGGACCTACCCCGGTGATTGAGATTCTTCCGCCAGCCGGCTCACCGCCTCATCCAGGTCCATGACCTGCTGGGCCTTCCGGCCCAGACGCCGGATGGAAACCGTGCGCTGTTCCACTTCGCGCTTGCCCAGCGCGATGATGATCGGCGTTTTCGCGACGCTGTGCTCGCGGACCTTGTAGTTGATCTTCTCGTTTCTGAGATCCACCGCCGCCCGCAGCCCGGCACTCTCAAGCCTGCCCAGGACCTCCGCGGCGTAGGCGTCGGCATCCGAGGTGATGGTGGCGACCACCACCTGCCGGGGCGCCAGCCAGAGCGGCAGGTTGCCTGCATAGTGCTCGATCAGGATGCCGATGAACCGCTCCAGGGAGCCGAACAGCGCGCGGTGCAGGAGTACCGGAGTATGCCGGTCGCCGTCCTCGCCGATGTAGGTTGCGCCCAGGCGGTAGGGCAGGTTCAGGTCCACCTGCAATGTGCCGCACTGCCATTCGCGGCCAATGGCGTCCTTGAGCGCAAACTCGATCTTCGGCCCGTAGAACGCCCCCTCGCCGGGATTGTGGGTGTAATCCAGGCACAGCGCGTCCATGGCTTGCTGCAGGGCCGCCTCGGCCCGGTCCCAGATCCGGTCATCGCCGACCCGGCGGGGCGGCCGGTCGGCGAACTTGATGACCACGTCGTCAAAGCCCATGTCACGATAGATACCGAGCACCAGGTTACAGACACCGCCCGTTTCCTCGGTGATCTGGTCCGCCGTACAGAATATATGGGCGTCGTCCTGTGTAAAGGCCCGCACCCGCATCAACCCGTGCAGCGCGCCGGAAGGCTCGTAACGGTGCACCTTGCCGAACTCGGACAGGCGTAGTGGCAACTCCCGATAGCTGCGCAACGCGTTCTTGAATACTTGAACGTGCCCGGGACAGTTCATGGGCTTGATGGCCCACAGGCGCTCGTCCTCGGTGCGGCTGGTGAACATGTTCTCGCCGAACGTATCCCAGTGCCCGGACGCTTCCCACAGGCTGCGGTCCATCAGTTCGGGTGTGTTGACCTCCTGGTAGCCTGCCGCGTCCTGACGGCGGCGCATGTATTCCACGAGCGTCCGGAACAACGTCCAGCCCTTGTCATGCCAGAACACCGCGCCCACGGCCTCGTCCTGAAAGTGGAACAGGTCCATCTGCCGCCCCAGCCGGCGGTGATCGCGCCGCTCGGCCTCTTCCAGGCGTCGCAGGTACCGCCTCAGGTCCTTGTCGCTGGCCCACGCGGTGCCGTAGATGCGCTGCAGCATCTCGTTGCGGGAATCGCCCCGCCAGTACGCGCCCGCCAGCTTGGTGAGCTTGAAGGCGCGGCCCAGGCGCCCGGTGGAAGGCATGTGGGGGCCGCGGCACAGGTCGACGAACCGGCCCTGCCGGTAGACGGTGACCTCCTCGCCCTCGGGGATTCCAGCGATGATTTCCGCCTTGTATACCTCGCCCTGGTCCTTGAAGAAATCCACCGCGCCGGCGCGGTCCCAGACTTCCCGAACGACCGGCTCGTCGCGCTGCACGATGTCGCGCATCCGCTCTTCGATGCGTTCCAGGTCCTCCGGCGTGAAGGCTTCGTCGCGGGCGAAATCGTAGTAGAAGCCGTCTTCGATGGCCGGACCGATGGTCACCTGCGTCTCCGGATAAAGTTCCTTGACCGCTTCCGCCATGACATGGGCCGCGTCATGGCGCAGGACTTCCAGCCCGTCCGCGGAGGTTCGCGTGACGATCTCCACGGCCGCATCGGCGCCGATTTCCGCGCCGAGGTCCCGCAATTCGCCGTCCACGCGCACGGCAACAGCGGCCTTCGCGAGACCGCTGC
>VYEH01000457.1:3587-4406 GCA_009843005.1 Pseudomonadota bacterium
CTCGATTCGCCTTGCGCGCGCGGCCACGCATTGTACGATAACAGTGCCGGTAAAGCCGCCGCGACCTCACGGCACCGCTCGGGTGACGAGCCGAAACTCAGGGATCAATTCATGAAGCCGATCAAGATACACATGTTCCCCTGCCTGCGGGACAACTACGGATTTCTGCTCCACGATGCGGAGGCCGGCGTGACCGCGGCGGTGGATACCCCGGAGGTTGGCCCGATCCTCGCGGCGCTCGAGGAGAAGGGCTGGCAACTGACGCATATCCTCAACACGCATCATCACCACGACCACGCCGGCGGTAACCTGGCGATCAAGAAAGCTACGGGTTGCCGGATCATCGGGCCGCGCGCCGATGCGGCGCGGATCCCGGGCATCGATACAGAGGTCGGGGAGGGCGACGAATTCCTGCTGGGCGGGCACCCGGTTCGAGTCTACGACACGCCCGGCCATACACGGGGCCACATCGTTTACTACCTGCCGGATGACAGCGTCGCCTTTGTGGGCGATACGTTGTTCACCATGGGTTGCGGGCGACTTTTCGAGGGTACTCCGGAGCAAATGTGGTCGTCGCTGCAAAAGCTCATGAGCTGGCCGGACGACACCCGGATCTACTGCGCCCACGAATACACGCAGGACAATGTGCGGTTCGCGCTGACGGTGGAGCCGGGCAATGAGGCGTTGTCGCGGCGGGCGCGCGAAGTCGACGCGCTGAGAGCCGCCAACGTGCCGACGGTCCCGACGACGATGGGAGAAGAAAAGGCCACCAATCCCTTTCTGCGGCCCATGAGCGACGAGATTCGCAGTACCGTCGGG
>VYEH01000183.1:0-390 GCA_009843005.1 Pseudomonadota bacterium
GGCCTTGCAATCGTGAAGCATGCGCTGCAACGTCACGGAGCCTCGTTGAGCATCCAGAGCGAGGTGGGAGAAGGCAGCCTCTTTACATGCCAGTTTCCCGATACGCGGCTGGTCGCGCGGGGCGGTCCCGCACGGGCCGTGGGTTAGGGCCCGTCAATGCCAATCGTGTCTCGGTGGCCGGGTCGGGCGTGTGTAATATAATCGCGCCGTCATGGAAGTCGAATCCATCAGCCAGCACACTTCCCGAACTTTCAACGAGGATCTCGCGGGAATTCACAACCTGGTGCTGAACATGGGCGGGCTGGTTGAAGACCAGTTCGACCGCGCCGTCAGGGCCATCGCGGAAGCCGATAGCGAACTGGGGCTCGGCGTGGCCGAGTCGGACCGGCA
>VYEH01000183.1:400-4374 GCA_009843005.1 Pseudomonadota bacterium
AGATGGAAATTCGCATCGACGAGGAGTGCCGGCGGATTCTGGCGACACGCGCGCCCGCGGCGGGCGACCTGCGCCTGATCGTTGCTGCCATGAAGACGATCACGGATCTTGAGCGAATCGGGGATGAGACCGAAAAAATCGGTCGGCTTGCGTCACGGCTCGCGACGGTAAGGCGACCGTCCACGAACTTTCGCGAGCTGCTGAATCTGGCCCAGCACGTGAGGGGCATGATTCGGGACGCGCTGGATGTCTATGCGCGCCTGGATGTGCAGCAGGGACTTGAGGTCATGAAGGCGGACAAGGTCGTCGATGAAGAGTACGAGGCCATTGCCCGCCAGAGTCTGACCTTCATGCTGGAGGATCCGCGAACCATTACCCGGGAAATGGACCTGAGCTGGGCTGCCCGCGCCCTCGAGCGCATCGGCGATCACACCAAGAACATCTGCGAGCACGCCATCTACATGGCGCACGGAACCGATGTCCGCCATACCAGTCTGAGGAGCGTGGAATCCGAAGTCAGCCAGGCGGGCGGCATGAAGGAAGCATCCCGGTGATTGGAACCCGGCAACAGCGGCGGTTGGCGAACCTCGCCGGGTGCGTAAGCGTCGTCGGGTTGATTGCCTATGCGCTGTACGCTCAATACGGGCTGGGCCTTGAGGCCTGCCCGCTGTGCATTTTCCAGCGCGTCGCCTTCATTGCCGGTGGCGCCGTGTTTCTCCTCGCCGGCCTGCACGCGCCTGGAAAAGCCCGGCTCTACGGCCTGGCCGCGCTGGCGCCGAACGTCGTGGGGGGCTCCATCGCGGCCCGGCACGTATACATCCAGAACCTTCCCGCCGACCAGGTGCCGGCCTGCGGACCGGGTTTGTCGTACCTGCTTGACGCGTTCCCGTTGATGGATGCGGTGCAACTGGTATTGACCGGATCCGGTGAATGCGCCGAGGTGGTGTGGTCGTTCATGGGCCTCAGCATGCCCAGTTGGGCGCTGATCTGGTTCGTGCTGCTGAGCGCCCTGGCCGTGGCGGCGAACTGGAGGCGCCTGCCGCCACCGAGCACGTTTGCCCGACGCTGAAATTCAATCCTTGCCGCCGGATCCCGACTGCGGCACAGACTCGCGTATCCGCCCTCACGGCGCTGATGTGAGCTCCCCAAATCAATAATTGAAGACGATATCCGCCTGAAGCCTGTCGTAATCCCGCAGATTGTCCGCCGCTTCACCTCGATAGCCGAGGATGTACCGCAGCCTCAGATTCCACCCCCGCGGAAACGCATACCCCGCACGCAGCGTGTAACCGCCACCGTCAGCGGTACCACCGGCAAAGTCCGAGTCCGTGAAGGCGCCCACGACCGCGTTGGCTCCGAGGTCCTGGTAGACGTAGGCGAGGTTCCAGGTCCCCGTATCCGTGACGCGCCGATAGTCGATCCCCACAGCAAGACCGTCCGAAAATTTCTCGGCAGCCGTGTTCGTCACATAGTCAACATACATTCTCAGCGGGTGGCCGGCCAAATCGACTGTCAGCTCACCGAACACCTCCACCTGGGAAAACCCATAGAGATAGTTCCCGTTCGCGTCGAGCTGATTGCCCTGACCGTTGCGCGGCGTGAACACCGGCGCCCGGCCCTGCGCATGACTGAGTTCGTGAACGCTCGCCCCGGCGGTCAGGGACACGCCCCGCGCCGGCGATCCCCTGTAACCCGCCTGAAGCCCGTACCACATGGTGTCGGGATCCGAACCGCGTTCCTCCGCCCAGAATGCCGAGGCGTTCGCGAAAAAAGTGCCTGAAGACACCCTTAGCGCAAGCCCTTCCGGCCTTATGTCGCCATCGTAGAGTAGGTGGTAGCCTCCGGGCCGGAAGAACGGATTGGACATTTTCCCGCCAACCAGGGTCAGCGTTTCCGAAAGACTCCAATCAAAGTAAGCCAGATCCACGCCCACCGACTTCCTGGAAAATCCCTCGTCAAAGCTCTGATTGCCGCTATCGTTGGCGATGCTGCCCGTGGACAGTCCAAAGCCCACTTCCATGTCCTCGTTCAGGGTTGCCGTCGCGTTGGCCCGTGCCCTCATGCGGTGCCTGTGCCGCACCGAGACCGCATCGTCATTGATCGTCTCGTGCCGATAACGCAGGTCGCCGTCCAGAACGAGCCCCTCCGTCCACGAGGGCGCCACCGCCGATGGAGGCGGAAGCTCCACCACCCGCCCGACCTCGATACCGACGTCCTCTCCGGCATCGCCGGCAACGCTCGCTTCGATGCGTGCGAGCCGCTCCTCCAGAACGGCGATCCGAGCCCTGAGTTGAGCGATTTCCTCCTGGGACTCGGTCTGCGCGTGCAACGACGGTACGGCAAGTAGGCAGCATACGAACAGGATCGACGGGACATATCTCATTGAACGAACTCCTCAGCACCGAAGACCTGCTTGAGTGGTCTGTGCGGTGCAGAGTATCGCGCCGCTGTGTTGCACTTTGTTTACAGACGCATGGCTGTGTTGCACCTTTTACAGGCGCGCGGAGTTGTTACACTTTTATTTCAGACGCGCGGAGTTGTTGCGTCTTTATTGCAGAGCCGGGAGACTGTCGCAGGTGCGGGGTCAACGGGCGCAGTACGCGCGCCGGGAACCGGTCAGCCGAACCGGCCGGTGATGTAGTCTTCCGTCAATTCGTGCCGGGGATTGGTGAATATCTGGTCAGTGTCGCCGACCTCGATCAGCCGGCCAAGATGGAAGTATGCGGTGCGTTGGGAGACTCTGGCGGCCTGTTGCATAGAGTGAGTGACGATCGCAATGGCGTAGTTCTTCTTCAGCTCGTCGATCAGATCCTCGATGTGCGCGGTGGCAATGGGGTCCAGGGCCGAACAAGGCTCATCCATCAGGATGACCTCCGGACTGACCGCGATGGTTCTGGCGATGCACAGCCGTTGCTGCTGTCCGCCTGACAACCCGGTACCGGGCTCCTCCAGCCGGTCCTTGACCTCCGACCACAGACCCGCCCTCTCGAGGCTGGTACGAACAATCTTGTCCAGTTCCTCTCGGTCGCGGGCCAGTCCATGGATTCTTGGCCCGTAGGCGACGTTGTCGTAGACGGATTTGGGGAATGGATTCGGCTTTTGAAAAACGATTCCGACCCGGGCCCTCAACATGACGACATCCATGTGTCGAGAGTAGATATCCTCGCCATCCAGGAGAATCTCGCCGTGCACGCTAGCACTCTCGATGGTGTCGTTCATGCGGTTGAGGCAACGAATGAAGGTGGACTTGCCGCATCCGGACGGCCCGATCAGCGAAATGACTTCATTCCTGCCGACATCGAGGCTTACGTTCTGGATCGCGTGGTTGTCACCGTAGAAGACGTCGACATTTCTCGCCCGGACAACGGGTCTGGCGGACGTGTAATCGCCCACCGTCCGGTAAGTCTCGCCGACTACCCTGATGTCGGGGGCGGGCTGGACTGACATGCCCTGCGCCGCGCCTGCGCCAATCTGGGGCACCGCCTCTCTCTCCAAATTGGAAGCCTGGCTCACAGTCTACTCCAATGAGAACCCAAAAGAATGCTACCAACGCCGCTCATAGCGCTTGCGCAGCAGGATCGCGGTGGCGTTCATCACCAACAGGAATGCCAGCAGCACCAGGATTGCCGCGGAGGTCCGCTCCACGAAGGCCCTTTCCGGGCGGTCCGCCCAGAGATAAACCTGCACCGGTAATGCGGTCGCCGGATCCAGCGGGCTCTCGGGCACGTCCACGATAAACGCGACCATCCCGATCATGAGCAGCGGCGCCGACTCGCCCAGCGCCCTGGCCATGCCGATGATCGTACCGGTGAGCATGCCGGGCATCGCCAGCGGCATGACATGATGGAAAATCGTTTGCATCTTCGAGGCGCCGACTCCCAGCGCGGCCTCCCGGATTGAGGGTGGAACGGACATCAATGCGGCCCTCGCAGCGATAATGACCACCGGTAATGTCATGAGGGTCAGGACCAGGC